>NZ_RRYW01000266.1 GCF_014861365.1 Psychrobacter sp. FME6 | reverse complement strand
AAATGGTAAAACAACCCTACAAGCTATGATTTATAAGGGTTTAACTATGTCAACCACAACAAATAATATTGACATTCTCAAACAGCTTTTTAACAACCTCTCTGAGCAAGAAAAAGAGAGGTTTTTAGGTGATATTTCAAGACTAAGTAATATTGAAAAAGTCATTCAGCCTAAAGAGGTATCTTGCTGCCCTCACTGCAACTCTACTCATTTTGTCAAAAACGGCACTAAATGCAACAACCAACGCTACTTGTGTCGTGACTGTAAAAAATCCTTTGTTGAGCAGACAGGTACAATATTATATAACTC
>NZ_RRYW01000265.1 GCF_014861365.1 Psychrobacter sp. FME6 | reverse complement strand
ACGTTACTTTAATCAAAACCTCTTATCAGGTGTCCTAAATTAGTTGACCACTACAGTTGGGTTTGGTTTGATTCTCATAATAAGGCGTCATGTCTTCGCCTGCCTTTTGGCGCTTAATAAACTCATCGTAAGTAATTTTGTAGGGGTCAATGGAGACAAACTTACTGGTGTCAATACCTGTCTTTTCTAGCACAAGGGGTAGGGTGTAGTCGGGTTGGTCTTGCTGAATTTTTAGACCTGTTTCTAAAGCTTGGGTTTCAGCGTATAACCTAGACGTAGGTAAGTCTGGATAAGCTTTTGTAAAGACTG
>NZ_RRYW01000056.1 GCF_014861365.1 Psychrobacter sp. FME6 | reverse complement strand
AGAGCTAGGTTATAGCTGTCCCACACGTCAATGGTCAGCTTCTTGCCTTTGGCTAAGCTAAATTGAATGGTGGATTTTAGGGTTTTCTTTCCTGCCTTTTTAACCCCTAGATATTTTATCGCTGTTTTTTTAAACGGAATCCAACCAAGTGCTTTGTGTTTAGCATTAGGGCGGTTGGTACGCCAATTTAACTTGGCTTTTTTAAATTGTTTGCGACTTTTAGCATGGGTTTCAGTGATGGCTTGTAAGGTTTGGCTATGCAGATTTAGCAGCTCACCACTACCTTTTACATAAGTTGCAATATCATACGCTGAGAAAAAATGACCCGTGCGCTGCAAGTGCGTAAAACTCAAATCATTCACATAGTTCCACACAAAATTAACCGCACCAGCCAATTTGTTTAATTGGTTAGCGTGTTTATCTTTAATGCGTAACTTGAGTGTTTTCATGGTTTTATTGTGGCTCAGTCACCTTAGTAGTCAAGCAGAATTTAGTATTATTTATGCCTTACATCCATGCCCTAGAAGGACGTGGTTTTACGGCACTTTTTGATAAATACAGTAAAACAACCCATAAAAAATCGGCCTATTAGCAACCAATAGATCAGCTTCTAGGTTTTAAGCGTGTTAAACAGTCAAGCAAATTATACCCTAATAAGTTTGTAGCTCGATACCTACACCTACGCCGACATCAGTCGACTGGATATCTGAATCTACTGCCCAAATTCGGCTAGAGATAAGCGCTTGGGGATTGTATTGATGCTCCCAAGCGACATCGATACCAGTCAGTTTATCAGTCGTTGGAAATGCTTTATTGGCACTTTTATCCGCTTGGTTTACCTTGGCATGCTGCACTTTTGCATTGATAAAGTTACGGTTATCCAGCCATAATCGACCACCAACCGCGACACTCTCGGCATTGCCGCCAAGCGCATAACCTAATGGGTAGCCTTGCTGATAATAGCCATCAGTGTAGATAAAGTGCTCATAAGAACCACCGCGATCTACTTCACCACTACTACGAGTATCGGTATACTCAGCATAAAGCTGGTACGGCTTACCATAAGCATCCGCAGCATAATCAACGCCGGCTAGATACATATTTTTAGATGGCAAGCCGCCCGCTTCATCTTCACCAATATACGTAGCATAAACACCAGCAGGAACGTTAACCAATGGCGCTAAATTTAAGCGCGCATCAAAACCACCAAGTTGATTGGCAGGATCATCGGCCGCCTCAATACTATTAGTGGCTTCGTTATCTTTAGTACCTAAAACAGCATCAGCAAAAGAACTAAAGCTAGTTGGCCGACCTTCACCGCCCCACATAAAGGTACGAGAAGCACCGACTTCTAACCATGGCCATGGGCTAGCCGTCAGTCGTGCACCAAATAGCTTAGTATCTGGAACCGCCTCATAATCATCTAACTGACCAGCAAAGAGTTGATACTGCCAAGGTCCGACCCAAGAGAGATAGTTTGAAGTGGGTGCGCTTTGCTGATCACGCTGCATGGTAAAGCCAGTAACTGGTAGGCTGGCATCGCCTCGAATTAAGCTGCCATCATGTCCAGGCCCCCACCATGTTGGGATTTTACCAGCGATTAACCACTGATTGGCCGCAGTACCCGCAAGATACGAGCCCTCAAAGCTAACATCTGAGCCGTCATCGATGAGTTTATCGTTCTTTATGTTGGCTTGTAAATTAAACTCCCACTCCGCTTCGCTAAGTGATACGCCCACTGTCGCCTGTTGACCAGCAAGTTGATCATCACCAAATTTTTGTGGTAGCTGGTCTCGATCGGTTTGGATATGTAATGCTGCCGTCCCTTTCACTACTGAGTCACGATTCTGATCCAATCGTGTTTGTACTGACTGTAATATCTGCTGCTGCGCTGGTGTCTGGGCATTAGCGGTATTTACAGCACGTTTTATCTCGTTAGCCGTCAACGGCCAAGTACTGGTACTAATCTGCGTGACCCCTTGATTATTGAGCCAGTCTAGATCCGCTTTGAGCTTTAAATCATTCATATATAGGTTCTGCGCAGATGCTAACATCGACACGGTTGATAGCACACCAAAACCCAATAAAATGCTTAGCTTCTTGTACATGATAGATTACTTCCCATTACTAAAATTTATTAAGTTTTATTTAACTGCATCGCCACTGCCTTTACCTAAAGCAGTATTCAATATATAAGAAAAATAGTTTTTAAGAGTAATATTATCAATCATCTCTTTATCTTTTTTGGCTAAGCGTTCAGGTGTGGACATATCGACACCACTTAATTGAGCTAAACCGGTGATACCTGGTAAGACGTTATAGACTCCCATCTGCTCTCTGGCTTCGATAAGCTCATTTTGATTAAAAAGATTGGGTCTCGGACCTACCAAGCTCATTTCACCTTTTAATACATTAATCAGTTGTGGCAATTCATCGAGTTTGGTTTTACGCAATACTTTACCCAGTTTAGTGATTGAGCTGTTATCAGCTAAGTGACTAGCTACAGAAGCTGTGTCTACCTTCATGGTACGAAATTTTACTAGTCTAAAAGGCTTTTGATCTTTGCCAACACGTTCTTGAATAAATAAAGGTGAACCTGTATCAAAATAGCCAATAACGGTTGCACCAATTAATAGTGGTGACGCAACTACCAAACCTGTTGCTGAAAACATAATATCTAAAGGTCTTTGTAAAGTCATAGGTGTATGGCCGATTAAGTTTGACTTATAGAATTTGGCAGTTTTTTGAATAGACTCACTAGTAGAATATTTAGGATTCCAACCTAGTAAGTTTTTTGCTTTAGTAATATCAACTTGCAAAGAGCCTGATAGCCTTTGAGCTACGCCAGACTTACCAAGTGCACTTGCTGCCGTATTAATAAGTCTAGGTGGTATATTTACTGCTTTATTTTTAACGCCTAAACCTTTTGATATTTCTTTCAGTAAATCAGCTGTAGAAATATCATCGTCGTCAGATATTAGAAAGACTTCATTTTTAGCATTATCATGATCAATACAGGTCACAATAAAGTCGGTCAAATTATCTACTGAAACTAAGCTACGCAAGTTCTTTTTGATCCCACCTATAGGTAGAGGAACACCTTTATAAGTCCATTTCATTAATGAATGAAAGTTACCTTTAACATTTTCGCCATAAACCAAGGTAGGACGAATAATCACTACCTCTAACGATGTGGTCTCTGCTAATTTGAGCAGACCTTGCTCAGCTTCATATTTAGAAATACCGTAAGGATCAGTAGGATTGGGTTTAGAATCTTCGGTATAGGGTTTATCAAGCTCTGTTCCTTCTCCATTTACCTTGATTGAGCTAATAAATATAAAACGCTTCACTCCTGCTTCGACAGCTTGTCGAGCTAGATTCAAAGTTCCTTCTACATTAACCTTGCGAAATTCAGTTAAAGGATCAGCAGATGTATCATCCATCACATGCACGCGAGCAGCAGCATGAATGACAACATCAATATCTTCTAAAGCATCGTTCCAATCAGTGTTAGATTTCAAGTCATCAACTTTAACGATGCGTACAGCCTCTGACTGCTCATTGATGTTACGCACTGCAATCGTTAAATCATAGTTTCCATCTGCTACAATACGCTTTTGTATAGCACTGCCAACAAATCCAGTTGCACCAGTGAGAAGTAATGTATGTTTATTACTCATGGACAGATATCCTAAATCAAAATTTTAATTTGTTTGCTGATAAATAGACAGATGCTGCTCTATCACTTTTTCAATCGCAAACTCTCTCTCTGCTAGCTGACGTCCTGCAATACCCATTTCTACTCGAAGCTCAGTACCTGTCACCAGCTTTTCTATAGCATTCGCTAATGCCTGTGAGTTTTTAACTGGAACTAATAATCCCGTCTTGTTTTCTTCTATAGCATCACGGCAACCAGGTACATCTGTAGTGATCACAGCTCTGCCACATGCGGCAGCCTCAATCAAAACTTTGGGTAACCCTTCACGATAAGAAGGTAGCACCACAACATTAGAGTCTCTAAATACAGTAGACATATCCTTCTGATATCCCAAAACAACTAAATTGGGAATGGCTTTCCATTCTTCAATATTTTGCTCTGTGGCACTAGTGTTGTTACCTAGATCTAAATCTCCCACTATCTGATAATTGGCTACCACGCCTTTTTTATTCAGTAGTTTGATAGCCTCAATATATTCTGCTAATCCTTTATCGAAAAGTAGACGTGCGGCGAAGGTTACTACAGGAGTGCCCGTTAGGTTTTCGGGAAAGGCTTGGAAGGTAGATAAGTCTATACCTGAACCACGTATGAGTGTGGTTTGCTCAGCCTTGACAGCTTTTAGATCTATTAATAACTGCTTATCGTCAGGATTTTGGAGTATAACTGTGGTTTTGTTAGAGTGTAAAGCAAGACGGTATAAGCCTACTCCCGCCTTTCGCTTTAAGTCTGCTTTGACGCCTGTAGCTAAAAATAATGTCCCTAAACCAGATACGGCAGCCACTACTTTTTTAACCGATATAAAGCGAGAAGCTATACCGCCATATAGAACAGGCTTTATAGTCACTAAGTGCAAAACATCAGGTTCAACCTTATTTATAAGCTTCCAAATATCTAACAGACTGCTTAGCTCACTGGGTATGCTACTACCGTTACGCGATAATGATAGCTCGTGATGAATAAAACCCTTATCTAAGATCTCTTCAACAGCTTCTCCAGCTCTAGTAGCTACATGTACGGTATAACCGTATTCTTGTGCCGCTAAAGCAATGGGCAGACGATGGGATAAGAAAAACCAAGGCTCGTTAACTATATATAATATTTTCAAATTTATTCCTATTAAGCTTGTTTAAACTCACTTTTTATAAAAAAACACTCTTTTATTTGGAAATAGTTTTTCAACCTTACAGTCGGCACAGACAAATAAGACATACATCACAACAAAGGCATAACGATAACGCACTGCTGTACCATAGTTTGCTACTACTAATCCATAGACAGACATAGCTAGTCCCATAAACAATAGCCAAAACGCGAGTCTATCTGGACTTTTTCTCCAAGCTTGTCGAGTGATTAAAAACAAAATCCCCAATACAAATAAATTTTCAAATGATTGTATAAATTGCAAGGCGCTAGCTGCTTCCCAAGGTAAGGGTTTAGATAGAAAGTAGAAACCTGAAGTTAAACCTTGGTAAATAAAATCGCCTGCGCCTGATATGAGTTGAATATCATTTGGATCTCCCCCATCCTCAACAAACATAGATACTCTAAACTTATTAACTAAAGGCAAAGCGATAGGAGCAGATGCGAGCAACGATACTAGAGCAATAGCTCCAATAATTAATGCTTTAGTTAAACTCATGCCCTTCTTAGCAACATTAAATATAAAATACAGCAATACTATTGGGCCGACAATATAGAAATTCTGGAACTTAATAAGGTATATCGGTATTATACAAATAATACTTTTAAATATTTTAGATTCTCTTGCGTAAACAATAGCTAAAACCATAAAAAAAAATATTAAAGTTTCCCTGAGAGTCAAAGCTGTATATAAAGCCAAGCTAGGAAATAACAGGTAGAACCATAACGAGAAATTCGTGAATATATTCTTTGCATATAGTATAAAAAACAAAATCAGATAAAGAAAAGTATTATAGAATCCTAAACTTATAATAGAAACGGGAGCCGGGAATGGCAATACAGAAAGTAAAGCACTAGCTTGCAATGTATTTCCAGGATCTGATAACGCATCAATGAAACCTAATTCACCACTTCTTATAGCATTAACACCATACCAGTAACGAAATTGATCTGGCATATATTTAGCATCAAAAAGGACGTTATTTAAGAAAAACGGTAGCAAGCAATGTAACCCTAGCATAGCTTGAAAATTATAAGAAACTCTATACTTCTGCCCAAGTATTAGAATCAATAGCAAACATATAAATAGGCTAGGTAGATCAAATAACCTAGTCCCTATAAAACCATACTCGTAAATCCAATTCAAATCCGTCACTTATCTATCTCTATGGTTGAATATTGTTTTTAACAATTCTAAACTTCCCGCTTTTCTCTGTAGGTATATCTTCAACAATTTTTATTATAATTTCAATTTGAGGACCTAACCTTTCAACTAATGCTGCTATAAACTTAATTTTTTCAGAAGGGTTAAAGCTCTTACTAACTACTATCAATACCTGAACTTTCTCTAGAGTGCGCTGTATAACTTGAAACTTAATAATTCCATTGATGTTTTTAGTACTATTACTTATATTTCCTAAATTCACCTTACCATGGGTTGGAGAGAGAATATAATCAGTGGAGCGACCTTCAATTTTTTCGATTAAAGGAAAAATTGAACCGCAATGACATCTTTTATTTTGTTGTGCCTGTTTTATACGGTCACCAATGCGGTATCTTATAAGAGGAGTACCGTGGGTTATAAAAGATGTCACGAGTATTTCACCTTCTTGAGCAGGTTGCATATCTTCATCAACCACTTCAAATATTCCTGTAAGTGGGTGTATATGCATATTCCCAGCTTCACATTCTAAGATGAAAGGTGCTCCTTCGGAAGAAGCGTATTGATCAACTAACTTACAGCCCAGTACACGGTTGATGACTTCACGATGTTGAGGTAAAACTGTTTCAGCCGTAGGGAAAAAAATCTTTACTTTATGTGTAAGGTGAAGTCCTTTGCTATCCGCCATTTTACATATTTCATAAACACTTGATGGAAAGCCTACTATAAAACTAGGTTTAAAGTTATTAAGAGATTTCCAGTAAATCTCAAAATTCCTCTCATTAATATGAAAGGTTGAGTAAAAACGAATCTTATTTATAAAGTCGTAATGAGAACATAAACCTTTAGTTATATCTGCCTCGGATATAAGGTTTTTACCAGAAAACCAAGCTGTCTTTTCTCCCAGCTTATATCCATGCTGAGCTCGAAAGTGATCCAGTATTGCAAAACGTTCTTGTACATCACTTTTAGTATAGATAACTTTCATCGATGCACCAGTAGTACCACCAGTTAGACTAACTAGCCCATCTTTTTCCGCAACCGTCTTGATATCATGTAAGTAATTGATAATATCAGTTTTCTCTAAAATAGGTAATAATTCTAGGTTGTCAAACTCATACCTTTTATACCAGCTAGAGTGGCCTTTGACGTAATTAAAGAAATTATTTTTTTTAGCTTCAACTTCTCTCATAAGATCAGACTCACTTAGTGAGTCAGCTTGTGCATAATAATCTCTAAACTTTTTATAAGCGCCACCATGACGGATCTTATATTGGTAACTATTAAATAAACTAATAGCTGAGTTTTGAAGTAAGCGTGGTGCCTTCGAAAAAACTTTCTCTTTTATTGTCATAATTATTATCTACCTGATATATAAACTTTCAAACTGTGAAACAATTTTATCTATAGAGTAATTATTCACTATAGCTATTCTAGCTGCATTACCAATATCATTTGGATCACTCAGTGCTTTGTTGAGAACGTTTGTCTCTAAGGCAATTGCAATATCAGCGGAACTATTGGAGTCTATTCTAAAGCCATTATTTGAAAGAACGACCCACGCATCTCCCGCATCAGTGGCAAGACATACTTTTTCAGTTGCCATTGCCTCTCCCAACACATTTGGGAAACCTTCGGTGTAAGAACACAGACAAAATGCATCTATTGCATTGTAAAAAGAAGCAGTATCATCTATCTCACCTAGGAAAATAAAATTTTCATATAATGAGCTGTTTTTAAATAACTTAGAGATGGCAGGGTTGTTTAGATCCACATCACGCCCAGCTAACAACACTTTGAATTTATATCCTTTCTGTAAAAGCTTAATACAGGCTTTGATAAAATTTTCATGGTTTTTAACGGGATCAAAGCGACCGATATTTCCTATAACTAACTCATCGGACTTTATATTTAATTTACTTCTTAATCTAAGTCGCTGTATTTCATTCGGTTTAAATTTATTTATATCAAATCCATTAGGTATCACTAACATTTTACTTGCATCATATCCCCCTTGCTTTATATGCGTATCCATGGCGGTATTGGCAACACAAGCAATTTGACTAGGTATCGTATATGAAAGCTTTGCACATAGATTGACCATAGCTTGTCTTGAAAAACTTTTTTTAGTGTTCAGCTCAGTATTTCTTATACCCCAAATTATATTTTCAATACCCAAACTTCTAGCGGCTAATCCACCTAAAAGGTCTGCATGATACATCCAAGTTTGCACCACATCAGGCTTAATAAATTTTAGTAACTTCCTCAATTTTACTGAAGTATGAGGTATAGTTAAAGCCGATCTCATTCCAAGGCTATAAACCTTTATGCCTTGGCTTTGTAAATCAGCTCCAATAACTCCAAGGTCAGTCAATGAAATAACTACATGCTCAAACTCTCCTTTTTGGCTGCTATTTAAGACTAAGCGCTTGAGCATCAATTCAGCTCCGCCCACATTTAAGCCTATAATTACATGTACTATTTTCATATTAGAAACTTTTCTCTATTATATTTTTTAGGGTCAATTCTTGTACCCAGAACTTTCCTCCAACGAAATCATATTCATTTTTTGCTTTCCTAGTATATTTACCTGCGACATTATTTATAGATAACTGCTCACAGCTATCTACACCAATGAACACAGATGATTCGATAATTAAGAACTGTTTTATCTTTTCACTATAAACAAAATCAGTAGCTAGGAAACTTGAGCCAAAAGCTTTGTACACTTCATAAGCTAACTCTAAAGCTTCCGTAGGGATTTCTTTTTTCTGGTAATTACCTGCACCTGATGCTCTAAAATCCCCCTCATTTGGATAACGATAATATCCAAAGAGATCTTCTCCAACGCAAAGAATGCGGAGATCATAGGTCGCATCTTCTATAAACTCTTGAAAATAGACGTAGTCTTTTTGACTCATATATTTAAAATAAGTTTCTTTACCTTTATAAGAAAAGACTTGATCTATTAACTTTTTTGCATCTTTAATATTATCAATTTTATCTACACCATGAGAAGCGGAACCAGTAGATAGTTTAGAAATAATTGGAAACTTTGCTTTATTTATGTAATTCAGTGCATCTGATTTTGAATGGCTGATGAACGTGGGTATCGAAGGAAGATCATATAATTCGTATAAATAATTTGCTCTTATTTTATTTTCATATGACCATACTTCATCATAGCTAGGCAAACATTTCATACCCATTTTTTCTAAGACATAAATTTTACCTTCTGCGATCTCTTGTGTGGAAGGGTCAGAGTTTGTATGCCATATAATTAAGTCAAAGTCCTTTGCTTGCTCCATCCAGTCTGAAGACAGGGGGTCATAATATTTGTAAATAATATTATTATTCTTTAAAAATCTCTCGTATTTTGGATAATAATCTCTTTTCTTAGTTAGACCTATATCTGAGTAGCTATCTGATCCTTTGACTAGCCCTACTACTATGTCAGGTTTATTCTCTAAAATCACCTTTTCTGCTTGTTCGAGGTATTCATTGAGCTCGTCACAATTTATCAAATCATTTGTTGTTTTACTACGATATTTGGTATAGATTTTTTTAAGCACAAAGTTCGATAAAACGATATCTCTTAAGTACATATTTGACATATAAATTTCCAAACCCGTTATTAATCTAGGTAATTATTATTCGAAATCCTGAAACTATAGTTTTCTAACCTATTGTCTTCAGAAAAATAGCTTCATTAAGAGCTGTACCTTTATAAATATCAAAGACGCTTCTACCATTAGCTCGAAAATCTTCATTTAATAATGCTGATGATAGCGTGATAACAGAATCTGCAATAGGTGTTTCAATACCTAGTATGTCTCCAACAGATTGGAATAAAGAGAGCCCCATAGGAACATCTTCTAATAGATAACGATGTCTCAACTGGTTAGGCCCTTTATTACTATCTTCCGCAAAAGATCTAAATACATCCATAGAGTCTTGAGATAAGTCCACATCGTTTCGCCATTTAGCAGCATCAAAGTAACTTAGTTCATTACAGCCTAATGCTTGCAATATTAAGTTCTTTTCAGCATCAAATTTATTAATAACATTAATGATAGATGGCGTGAATGCTTCTTTGTACATCCAAAACTCACCTTCAGAATATTCAATTCTAGAAGCTGAAAGTAATACACCTATAGTATGAACAATCATATTTGGATTATGAAAAGCAATTTCAAAGGTATTACGTGCTTCTTTATCTATATGTATAAAATCTTTAGAGAATACAAATTTTTCTTCGTCAGAGAACCCATTAAAATAAGCAGACATACGACAGTTTTTAAAGTTTATATTAATATAGCTATTATCTATAATGCGGCCATTAAATAATGTTGTTTCAAACTCAACATACTTCACATTAGCTCGAGAATGTTTTTTGAAAATCAAAGAACTCCCATAGCTTGGCATTATACAGATAACTTGCTCGTCTTTAAGATAGCATCCTATAATTTTAGCAACGCTATCATGTTGTAGTGTAGTTGTGGTTACGAAAACTATATCCGCATCAGGAATAACTTCTTCAGGATTCTTGGTTATGTTATTTATATATACTTTTTCCTTATCGTTACCTCTATCTATTACTTCAAAGTAACCATCTGACTTAACTTTCTCGTAGTAATTACTGTTGTAATCAGATGTTTTTAAGAATGATATGTTATAGCCACGTTGTGCAAAATAGTATGCATGTATAAATCCCACGCCACCACATCCTACTATAGTTATGTTTTTCATATACCGTCTCCTAAAATAGATTCAATTAAATACTTTTAAAACTAAATTTAGTTTTTATAAAGCTTGTATAGTTTGTAATAAATTTATATCTTTAATATAAATATTAGTTACTTTGATGGTTGATAACCTTAAATGATAAAAATGCAAGTCCCCCCATCAAAAATTGTGCAAATGCAATATTCATAGCGCCGCCAATAATACCGAAATTACTGATTAGTGGATAGGAAGTAAGTAGGCCAACTATTGAGGCCCCAAAAGTAATTTTCATTACGATCTGATCATAACCTCTAGAGATTAGGTAATTCGTTGAGTAGATACTATATGTCGCTATAAAAACAATCCCAACTATTAATATATAAAATGAAATAGATGAATCTGTATTATTAATTCCTACCCATTCAAATATAGGTTTATGTACTAAGATTAGTAAAGCTGAGATAGCGACAAAGCCTATTATGTAAAGCTTGCTAAACACCCCAAACTTATCCTGCCTACGTACTAAGTATGGGAAAACCACGGTAGATACTACTGAGTTTAATACATTTAATAGATTTGTAATTTGCCTTACGGCACCGAATAGACCGGCAGCTTGTTTCCCTAGTAACATCCCTATTAAAAACGTAGTTGTATTATTGTAAAAATTGGGCATAAACTGGTTAATAAATAGTGGAAAACCAAGTTTCAGATTTTTAATAACTTTAGAAGGTTGTACTAAATAAAATTTTAATTTAAACTTGCGTATTACTAAGATATGCGACAGTATCGCTACAAATAAATAGCTTGATCCAAATAGAAAAGGATATAACCAATAGTCATCAGGAGACTTAATTAAAGAAAAGACCCCGATAGTAAAACCGCCCTTAATTATTACATCAAGGATAGTGATATAACCCATCTGCTCTATTCCGCGAAAAAACCATTCTGGAAACAAGGATTGGCCTATTAACATTAGGCAAATTAATAAGTAGACTGGTAAGTCTTCGCGAAACTGAGGAACAATAAAAATCAAAGGTATTATTATGCTTAAAGAGAATAACAATAAATAGAGCTTTGAGGTTTGTGTTTTACTATAGATAAAACCTAACTGTTCTCGACTTGCTCTATGTTTAGCAATTTCCCGAGTGGCTGACAGGTTAAAACCATAATCTGTTAAAGATTGAAAATATGCTACTAGTGACAGACCTAAAACAATCGCTCCATATTTCTCCAATCCCAACGTTTTGATTAAATAAGGTAGGGTTACGAAAGGTAATATAAGATTAATTAGCTTTAAAACACTAAGAGAGAAGAAATTCTTAATTAACCGATTAACATCAGTATTTTTTAGTAAGGAGCTAAATCTTTTAATCATGAGACGCAACTATTTTCTTGTTACCGACACTACATACCAAGGCATCGCTTTCTCAATACCTTGAATAATATCGAACTGTGGTGCATAGCCTAACGCTTTCTCTATCTTAGTAATATCAGCCTGACTATGACGTACATCCCCTTCTCTAAAGTCACGATATACAGCTTGTTTCGTGTAATCCACCCCATTAACTGTTAGATTCTCTTTCAGTGCCGTAAATAGAGTGTTCAGTGTAGTACGTCCACCCACTGCCACATTGTATACCTGATTTTTAGCTTCATCACTTGCTGTCGCGGCTAAAATATTGGCCTGTACTGCATTTTCAATGAAATTAAAGTCGCGGCTGGTATCACCATCACCATTGATGAATACTTCATCACCTGCGATCATAGCAGCTGTCCACTTGGGGATTACCGCTGCATAGGCACCATCTGGCGTTTGGCGTTTGCCAAAGATATTGAAGTAACGCAGTCCAATTGTCTTAAAGCCATAAGTACGTGAGAATACGTCTGCATACAGCTCATTGACATATTTAGTGACTGCATACGGTGATAATGGATTGCCAATAGCATCCTCGACTTTTGGCAATGCAGGATGATCGCCATAGGTTGAGCTACTCGCCGCATAGGTAAAGCTAGCGACCTGAGCATCACGAGCCGCTACCAGCATATTTAAGTAGCCTGAGATATTAGTATCATTGGTGTTAATCGGATCAGCGATAGAGCGTGGCACCGAGCCTAATGCTGCTTGATGCAATACATAATCAACATCAACACATGCAGTTTCACAGTCCTCTAGTTTGCGAATATCGCCTTCTATAAAGCTAAAGCGCTGCCACTGTTCTTCGCTTATCAAACCCTGTACTTCATCTAGATTATGCTGAAAGCCAGTTGCGAAGTTATCTAAGCCGACTACTTTTTGATTCAATAATAGTAGCGTTTCTAGTAAATTAGACCCTATAAAACCAGCCACCCCAGTAATCAGCCACGTTTTTGGTGACTTAATTAATGTTTCTTTAACTTTTTCATATGCAGTTGACGTCATAATATTTGTTTTCCGTATTGTTTTAACAACTTATAGGCGAATATCGGTAGCTTCTTTCGTAAAGGCATACTTTAAATCATAGAGGACGTGTTCATTCTTTCCAAACGCTCTAATTTGCTCTACACCCAGCTCGATAAACTCATTATGCGCAACTGCAAGGATGATGCCATCATAGTTATTAATCGCTGGCTTGCTGATAGGCGTAACGTTATACTCACGCTTCGCTTCTGCTTTATCTACCCAAGGATCATAGACGTCGACGTCGATATTGTATTCTTGTAGCTCATGGACGATATCGATAACCTTAGTATTACGCACATCAGGGCAGTTCTCTTTGAAGCTTAATCCCAGCACTAAAACTCTAGCACCTTCAACTTGAATGCGCTTTTTAATCATGGTTTTGACCAGCTGGGTCACCACATACTCACCCATGCTGTCATTCAAGCGACGTCCAGCTAATATAATCTCTGGATTATAACCAATCGCTTGGGCTTTATGAGTTAAGTAATAAGGGTCAACACCGATACAATGACCACCGACTAAACCCGGACGAAACGGTAAAAAGTTCCACTTGGTCCCTGCAGCTTCTAACACCGCTTGGGTATCGATACCCATTTTGTTAAAGATAACGGCGAGCTCATTAATCAAGGCAATATTGACATCCCGTTGGGTATTTTCAATCACTTTTGCCGCTTCCGCTACCTTAATAGAGGCCGCTTTATGAGTACCAGCGGTAATGATTAAGTTATAGACCTCATCAACGAATTCAGCTACTTCAGGCGTAGAGCCTGCGGTTACTTTTAAGATATTGGTAACGCGGTGCTCTTTATCACCCGGATTAATGCGCTCAGGACTATAGCCAGCGTAGAAGTCTTGGTTAAAGGTAAGTCCAGAGACTTTTTCTAATACAGGAATACAGACTTCTTCTGTGGCACCGGGATAAACGGTCGATTCATAAACCACAACATCGTCTTTTTTAAGTAGACTACCGATAGCTTCTGAGGCTTTAATCAAAGGGGTAAGGTCAGGTTGCTTATAATCATCAATAGGCGTTGGGACAGTGACGATAAAGAAATTACAGTCCTTGAGCTCATTGATATCCGAGCTATAGCTTAAGTGCGTCGCTTGTGCTAATTCATCATCGCTAACTTCTAAGGTATGATCCGTCCCAGTAATGAGTGCTGAGATACGCTCAGCATTAATATCAAAGCCGACTACTGAATGCTGTTTGCCAAACTCAACCGCCAGCGGCAGACCCACATAGCCAAGCCCGATGACTGCTATTTTTATATTGTTAAGATCTAACATAGTATTCCTTTATTAATTTAACTATTTCTTTAAAACATCATTGTTGATTTATACATTAGCCGTTATGCTGAAGCCGCTATGCAGATTCAGACTTTTCTTGAGGACTCTTTTGAGGGCTTTCTTGAAGATCGTCTTGTGGGGCGTCTTGAGTTTCTTCTTGAGAGCCGTCTTGACTGCCTTCTTGATAACCCTCTACAAAGTATTTGAACTGCTGCTTTAGCCAAGGAACATCAAACTGCTTCTGCTTTTCAGTAAACTCAAATAATACCGACTCAAGCTCATCTAACGGAAAGCTATGCTCTATGGCTTGCATGATTAATGGGTGATCGGTAGATTCGATATTATCTTCCCCGATGATTAACTCTTCATAGAGCTTTTCTCCTGCTCTAAGCCCAGTAAAGATAACCTCGATATCGCCATCTGGATGTGTGCTATCCTTAACATCAAAACCACTTAAATGAATCATTCGGTGCGCCAAATCAACGATTTTGACCGGCTCACCCATATTAAGCACAAACACTTCACCACCTGCGGCCATCGCCCCTGCTTGGATAACCAAGTTTGCCGCCTCTGGAATCGTCATAAAATAACGAGTCACATCGGGATGGGTCACGGTAATTGGCTTACCTTGGGCTATCTGCTTGGTAAATAACGGTACCACTGAGCCTGATGAACCTAGGACATTACCAAAACGCACCATACTGATAAGCGTATAATTGTTATTTGGATTGTTTTTTTGGCTTAAACTCTGACAGACCAATTCTGCTAAACGCTTAGAGGCCCCCATCACGTTGGTAGGTCTTACCGCCTTATCGGTAGAGATAAGTACAAAAGTCTCGACATGGGCTTTAATAGCCGCTTGCGCACAGTGATAGGTACCCTTGCTGTTGTTTATAACCCCTTCAAAAGGATTGTGCTCCACCATGGGCACATGTTTATAGGCCGCTGCGTGATAAACGGTCTGTATCTTATAGCGTTTAAATATTCTAAGAAGGTTGGATTCATTGGTGACGTTACCAATGACAGCGACAATCTCAATATTTTGATAAGCAGGGGTATTGGCTTGTTTTATCGTAAGCTCTTGATGAATGCTATAAAGCGCAAACTCAGACAGCTCATAAAGCACGATGCATTTTGGCTGGTTTTTGATCACTTGACGGCACAGCTCGCTACCGATAGAGCCGCCTGCACCTGTCACTAGCACGCATTTACCGCTAATATTTTTCTGTAATAAGTGTGTATCGGGTTCGACCGTCTGTCGATCTAATACATCTAAAATATCTACCTTGCGCATACTACTAACGGTTACTTTTTCGTCAGCGATCTCTTCTAGGCTTGGCAATTCTTTGATTTTTATAGCAATGCCAGATAAGCTGTCAATAATCTGTCTTTTTTGCGCGCGACTGATAGAAGGAATCGCTAAAAAAACCTGGGCGACATCGAGCTCTTCTACTAAGCTCATTAATTCTTGCGCAGGATAAATCTTTTTACCCAATAAATAACCACCAATGAGCTGTTGATCATCATCGACATACGCTACTACATTGTATTTATGCGAGTTCCTTAGACCCTCTAATAAGTCCTTACCCGCCTCACCTGCACCATAGATAACAACATTATCATAACCATCTTCATCCCTTAGGCGCTGCTGACCGTTACCGCGCCAACGCGTCAGTAGCTCACGGATGATCAGCCTGCTATTCCACAAGGCAATAAAAAAGAAGAACATAAATATGATCGGAACGGAGCGCGGTATGTCCTCTAAAGGGTTGAGGTAGATAACAATTTCATAAATAACAATAAGGACAAAGAATAGCTGCGCCACACTGCCCATGACGGTATCGAGAAAGCCTCTTGCCACCCCTTTATAGAAGCCGATAAAATACAAGCCAATAATAGGAAGCACCGCATAAGCCAACAATATCGCTGGACTAATCTCATGGGCGATATGACCATAGCGTAAAGACAAGGCTAAAAATAAACAGACAGCTGACATGATAAGGTCGGCAATAAGCAATACCATAC
Organism: Psychrobacter sp. FME6; assembly: GCF_014861365.1. GTDB lineage: Bacteria > Pseudomonadota > Gammaproteobacteria > Pseudomonadales > Moraxellaceae > Psychrobacter. Next base: position 4,360 of record NZ_RRYW01000056.1, on the reverse strand, counting down.
GCTTGACAGCACGCGGAAGCGATAGGAAATACTCAGCGATATGTGCTAACCATCCATTGTTATCATTCAGCGATTGATAATCGCTTTTGGTTTTTGACTCTAGCAAGATGACCACCAATTACTTAAAGTATAAGATAAGATAAGATAAGACAAGACAATATAAGATAAAGCCGCAAAAAATTTACGACTGCTTATTTCCATAGGCATAGCTATAGTGATAACTATATTTGCTCATGAGGCCTTGTTGTACATCATTGAGGATAATACCATCTACCTGTACATTGGCTTTGTTCATCTGTTTGACGGCATATGCCACTTGCCCTTCTATCGACTGGTCGTAGCGCGTCACCATTAACACTTTATCAGCGTAATGCGACATAATCATCGCATCTGAAGCGGCTAATATGGGCGGTGAGTCAATGACAATATAATCGTAGTGCTCATTGAGCTCCGTCATCATTTGCTCAAACTTATCACCTGATAGCAGCGAGGATGGGTTGTGCGGATGCTGCCCACGTGGGATAAAATCAATATTATCCATAGTAGTCGGATGTATGACCGTTGTTAATGCTATCTGTTGCGCTAAATAATCCCCTAGCCCATTATCTTGAGTCATATTAAACATTTTATGCAGCTCACCTAAGCGCATATCCGCATCTATAATCAATACCTTCTTATCCAGTTGCGAGAATACCTCAGACAAGTTAGAAGATATAAAGGACTTACCCACCCCAGGACTCTCACCAGTAATCAAGATGACTTTAGCTCGTTGACCAACTTTGCCTACTGTTGTCATACCGAACATTAGATTGGTTCTTAAGCTCTTAATGGCCTCATAACTCAAACTATTGTTATCAGTATGAGCTAATAGACGATTTTGAGATTTTTTATTCTTACGTAACCGTGTCAGCAGTGCCGAGCGCGGAATAGTGGCAATGACTGGTATCCCAGTTTTCGCCTCAAGGCGCTCTGGGTCTTTAACCACGTTTCTAAGCATGTTTTTCAGTAGCACTAAAATTATCCCTAATAAGATACCTGTTAATGCAGATAAAAATACGATAAGTGGCTTTTTAGGAGCAATCGCTTGATAAGTACTAATAGGCAAATCAATGATACGCGCAAAACCAATTTGACCGGCTTTGACGATTTTGAGCTGTTCATAGTTTTTCAGTAGTGTTAGGTAAATCTCTCTATTGATACTGGTATCTTCTGATAGTTTTAAGAACTCTCTTTGAACCTCAGGCAGACCAGCAATAGTTTTATCAATCTCTTGCTTTTTACTGTTGAGTACTGCTAGCTGATCATCGATTTGTACTACTAACGGATGCTCGTCGGTATAGTAAGTGGTTAGATCTGCTTTTTTAAGCTTTAATTCATTAAGTTGTGTATCAATTTGCGAGTTTTTATTTAATAATATACCTGCTTCTTGACCAACATCGATAGTTCCAGACTTTTCACGAAACTCATTAAAAGTCTTTTCCGAAGCTTCTAGTTTCTGCTTTAGCGCTGGAATCTGAGTTTCCATAAAGGTCAGCGTTTTGGTGGTCTCTTCTGAGCCACGCGACTGGTTCTGATCAATATAGGAAAGGACGATTTGATTCAAGACATTGGTCACTTGCTGCTGGTTCTCACCAGTCATAGACAGCTCAATAATTCCGGTTTGTTTGCCTTTTTCTACTACCGATAACGCACTATTGATAGCGTCTGTCGTTGCTTTTAGTGATCGCTTACTGATATTGATTGGGTGGCTATCGCCAGTGAGCTCATTGACGGTGATGTGAATCTGACCATCAGTACCACGAAACTTATGGGCTTTACCAATTTGTCCCTTAAAGTCATCGAAGCCATCACTTAATACAAAGCCGGTTTCTGATTTAGTTAGGGTAAAAGTGCGATTAAGATAGGCACGTGATACATCGAACTGACTGACTTGTACGCGGCCTTTACCACTATCTAAAGACACTCCTTCCTGAGTATTAACTTGAGTATGGGTACTATCACTCTTTATCTTATCGATAGTGCCGAGGTTAGGATCGGTAAGCTTGATGCGTAGATGTAATAGCTTCACTACTGGCTCTAAAATCATACGCGATCTAATCAGCTCGGTTTCCGTTTGTGCTTTGCTAGCCTCTGAGCCAACCAAATCTGAGATGTTGCTCCCTAATGCCGAGATACCTTGATTGCTTTCTTCGATCTGTATTAGCGCGTCTGATTTGAATGTAGGATTGACATATCTACTATACAAGACCCCTATGATCAAACCCAACACAGCAAAGAAGACAATAATTTTCCAGCCACGCAAAATGGCAAACAGCAGCGCCATTAAATCGATTTCATCATCATCTTTTTCAACGGCATTTTTGGCTGTATTTTGTGAATCTGTATTCATAACTATAGGGTCATCATTTAAAGGTAGCCGTTTAATACTGGCTACTGTTTAATATTAGGTGTTGTTTAATATCGGATGCTTAGCTGATTTTATCAGCCCACTGTTCAAGGCCATCAACGATATCTTGATACGCCGTTTCAAACGCACTTATGTCATGCTTATAAGGGTCAGCAATATCTTTATCGCTCCAGTGACCAAGCTTAAAGGTTTTTCCACGACAAAATGGCCAGCGCTCTTCAATCCATTTAGTCTGGCCATCTGACATGGTGAAGATAAGATCTGCTTTTTTTGCCAAATCTTCATCAATTTGCTTGGCAACATGGTTATTAATATCAATCTGCTGCTGTGACATGATCTCTAGCGCCGCTGGGTCTGCAGAATGACCAACTAAAGCGCCAACTCCTGCAGAATTAATAGCCTTATTAGGAAAGCGCTGTTTTAACAGCGCTTCAGCCATTGGACTACGGCAGATATTGCCCACACAAACCACTAAAATATTATCAAATGCCATAACGATTAATACCTACTATTTATTACCTATAAGCGAGAAAGCGACCTTACTGCTGATGTGGACGGTAAGATAGAACTAATGACACGATTCCAACGCGTTAAGCCAGTTGGATCGACATACACTATATCGTTAGCATGCATCTCAAAACGGTTGGCAAGGGCAAAGCTGGTAATGGTCTGCATATCGACATAGTAAATATCGGTCGCTGCCGTATTCACATTATCACGCACCACATAAATTTTGGCCGCGTTGGCAGTATTGGCATTGAGACCTTTAGACTCGCCCAGTACTTGTGCCAGACTGATGCCCTGCTCTAGAATAGACACCGGCTCTACCTGCCCAAACTCACCCAAAACATAAATTTTATTTTGCTCTTGGCTATTGACGTGAATTGAATCGCCATCTTTTAGGTAGATTTGGTTGGCAGATGATCCCATCTCTCGCAGTGACTGTAAGCCGATATTGTAGCTTTTACCCTGACGGTTCAATACAATATTATTCGAGTCACCTATCTGTGACGCGCCGCCTGCCATAGAAATCCCGCCGTATAACGAGACAGGTACATCAGCAATAGCAAATTCGCCCGGCTGCTTCACTTCACCATCAATAAAGAACTTGTTGCCGCGATAGTTAACAATTTTCACCTGCGGATCTGAATATTTTAGATAACGTTGCAGTTGACTCTGCAAGTTAGCGGTAAATTGCGGTACGCTCAAGCCACTCGCTTGTATACGCCCAATAAGTGGAAATTGAACGAAACCTTGTTGATCAACAGGAAACCCTGAAGCATATGGATTACTACTACCCTCAGAGGCAGCAGGAGCTATATCAGGATAGCCTGTAAGGACAATACTTAAGATATCGCCTTTAGAAATACGATACTCTACTTGTCCTGAGGTTTTTATCAATTGCACCAAATCATTACTAGGGACCACTGCCTGCTTGGGTGGTAGCGTTGCTAGGCTGAGCGGCTGAATATTAAACTGCAAGCCACTTTCTGCGACAAAAGCCCCACTAGGTGGCAAATCACCCGACTGTAGACCTGAGTTGATACTTGTACATCCTGAAACCATGCTAGCAATTAGCAGGCACGATATACTTAATAACTTTGATGACTGATAGTGCATGTAAAAAAAGCCCTTATAAATCATAATAATATATATCAATCATTGATAGTAAACCGAAGTGATAGCCGTAAGAAATAGCCTTACTAGGCGCAAAAAAAACGTAGTATAACACAAAGGTCAAAGTGCATACCTTACTTAACATAAGTGAGATAATTTAGTACTTTAACGGTACGCAACAGATATTGATGTTTATATATAAATGTAGTAATTGTTTATAATAAAACAGCAGTATCTTATAATAAAATAGGGTGGTGTGTCAGAAAGTATGCTGAAGAAATAAAGGAGGGTGACAGCCAAAGCAAGATGATATATTTGAGGTTATGAAGACACAAA
>NZ_RRYW01000055.1 GCF_014861365.1 Psychrobacter sp. FME6 | reverse complement strand
CCTAGGCTTAGATGTGTATAGTTCATGGTTGCAATCTCACTTTGGTCGGTGGATAAAGACTTTGATGCTAGCGCATCTAGGTCTTTTTTTCACCTCGCATTTGGTATTGCACTTCATGTGTTAATCTAAGTTAGCAAAAAAAGCACCATTACTATTTTACTTTATTGATATTTATGAGGTTTTGATGAGTAAACACAATAAAAACCACAATCAACCCAGCCACAGCAAACCTGATTTGGTTCGCATGCGGCTTGATAAATGGTTATGGGCTGCACGCTTTTATCGCACTCGAACCCTTGCCAAAGAAGCCATTGAAAGCGGGCGAGTACATTATGCTGGTAGCCGCGTTAAGACCAGCAAAGAAATTATGGTTGGCGATGAGCTACAGATTCGTCAGGGCTCAGCTACGGCGATGACTGAAAAAACAGTGATTGTTGAGGCACTCACCGCACAACGTGGCAATGCGACCGCTGCCCAAGTTTTATATTCAGAGACTGAGGAAAGTGAAGAGCGACGCGCCTATTATGCCGAGCAACGTAAACTTGCCAATCTTGCCCGCCCTGATAATAAACCCAACAAAAAAGAGCGTCGTGATTTACAACGTTTTAAGAACAAGCAAGACTAAAAATATTAGGGTTTAACCTCATTTTTAAGAATATAGCTCTCAGCAGCGCCCTACGGTTTACTGGATTGAATGACCCAATTGTTTAGCCTCTACTCTTGCCATTCAAAGCATTAACCGTTACGCTGATAACTCATTAATTTACTCGATAACATGCTAATAAACCGCATTACCCATGCTGGTCTTGATAGCATGTTTTTTTGTTGTGATAAAAGGTCATTATATGCCAATCAAAGCGTCTACCCCCTCATCTGTGCTATTGGTTTGTTTGGGAAATATTTGCCGTTCACCGACCGCCGAAGAGATTTTTCGTCAGCAAGCAGCAATTGCAGGGCTGGCAATTAAGGTAGATTCTGCGGGTACTGGGGACTGGCATATTGGTCACGCACCCGATGAACGAGCACAGCGTCACGCTAAAGCCCACGGCTATAAAATTAATAAGCTGGTCGCACGGCAAGTAAGCGCCGATGATTTTCGTAATTTTAATTTAATCTTAGCTATGGATGCGCAAAACTTAGCCGACCTACAAGCCATTAAAGATGGCATGGCAGACACAGAAGATAATTTAGCCAAGTTAGCGTTATTCAGCGAAGAAGATCCTACCTACGGTGGCGACGATGTCCCAGACCCTTATACAGGCGATAGCGACGCATTTGAAGAAGTGATAGAACGTATCGAATCTAGTGCGCAAGCTTGGATTGAAAGCTGGAAAACTGCCTAGCAATAAAGCGCCATATTTCTGCTACTTTTATATCTAGCATCCTTTATAATGAACATCACATGATTTTTGTTTATCTGTCAGATTAGGCTATGTTATGACTTCAGCTTTGCGCCTTGATACCAGCACTCGACATGATTTACCAACTGATGACTTGCCAGTGGATTTATTAAACTGTCCAACAACTGATTTGTCATATAGCAATACCATGGCTTTAGCGTCTACTGCTGATTTGGTCGTGACATTGACGGATGAGGCGCAGCTCGATGCTTTTATGGCTGACTATGTAAAAGATACAACACCTAATAAGCCCTTGTTTGTGCTCTCTGGCGGCAGTAACGTGTTATTGCCGGCGCAATTAAATGCCATCGTATTACGTCCAAAAATGCGCGGTATCAATCTAACTGCGCAAACAGACAGTCATGTCGGTATTGAAGTGATGGCAGGTGAAAACTGGCATGATTTGGTGATGCATACCGTAGCTCAAGGTTGGTATGGACTTGAGAATCTTGCGCTGATACCCGGTTTAACAGGAGCAGCGCCTGTACAAAATATCGGTGCTTACGGTGTTCAATTAGAAGACTGCTTAGAATACGTGCGCGCCTATCATCTGCCTACTCAAACTTGGCATGAGCTAACAGCGGCTGACTGCGATTTTGGTTATCGTGATAGCATTTTTAAACGCAATCCAAATATCTGGTTAATCAGTCGCGTGGGTTTCCGCCTACATACAGATGCGACAAAGTTTTTAGCCAGCTACGGTGATGTACAAACAGTCGCCCAACGCTATGCAGCGGAGCAAGGTCGCAAGCAGCTTACGCCTTCTGATGTTATGCAAGCCATCATTGATATTCGCCAGCAAAAACTACCTGACCCTAAGCAGCTACCAAATTGCGGCAGCTTTTTTCAAAATCCTATCATCCCTCAAGCTCAATTTACGGCATTGCAAACACTCTACCCTGCTATCGTTGGTTATCCTATGCCTGATGCAATGATTAAAGTCGCTGCAGGCTGGCTAATTGAACAAGCCGGTCTAAAAGGTGGTGGCATAGCCCCAATTGTCACTCATAAGCAACAAGCATTAGTATTAACCAACCACACGCCTTATCAAGCCGTTCAAGAAGATGTGGCAGCCGCCCAAAAATTTATTGCTGATACTGTGTACGATAAGTTTGCCATTCAATTGTCGCGTGAGCCCGTGTGGGTAAATGCTGACGGCTCTATTGGATATGAAGAGCATGTGGTCTAAGCGGTCATGGTCTAAGCGATTATGGCGCTCTTACTTACGTTCAGCTGAGCGCATGATGAAGTTGTTTCGTATTATTAATGCCACTTTTTTGCTTGGCTCAACGGCGGTTATTTTAGTACTCATCAGTTTATTTACACCGCTATTTTCGCAAGCAGTGGTTTATCTATTTACCCTTCTACCCTTACCAAACATGCCTTCTACCGCCATGAGTACACCGCCTACCGCTTATGTAGTATTAGGTGGCGGTCTGACCAATGATCATAACAATCAAATTATCCTAAATAGCTATAGTCTTAATCGCGCCCGTACCGCTGCTACCGCCTATCACGATCTACCCCTTCCTATCGTACTAAGCGGTGCTGAAGCGCCTTGGCTTGGTCAGTGGCTTATCGAACATGGCATTGATGGATTGATTAGCGAAAATGCCAGTATGAATACCTGCGAAAACGCGCGATTTACCGCCAAACGTACTCCCCTATATCATGTATATCTTATTACTGATAGCTATCATATGGCTCGTGCGCGCAGACAATTTGCCTTAAACGGTATCAACAGCACACCGATTAACGCTCCTTTACCGGTCAGGCGTGATTGGATGGAACCAGCGAAAAACTTGAGCCATTCACGGCGCGCAGTCTATGAGATCGCAGCTTACCTACGTGATGTGATACGTCCACAAACAAACTGTCGTCAAGCCAAAGACGTAACGTCGCAACAGCTGTTGACGCCTAGAGGTAACGCTGCGAAGACAGATGATGACTAAATATCAATATCAATCTAGTACAAACGTCATCACATAACTGTTTACGGCATTGCTTTCAATAGGACAGAACGTCCATTAAATGGAGTAATGGGTGTATAATACGCTAAGAAACTGCTATTAAAGAGATTTGCCATGCTCAGTATATTTTTATTAATTCCCTTAAGTCTCATGCTGTTTGTGGTTGCTATTTGGGCCGTACGTTATGCCGTTAAGTCAAATCAGTTTGAAGATCTAGACAATGCCTCTCAGCGCATCATATTGGACGATCGCCAAGAGCGTCGACAAACGATGCAAGCGCACCAGCACTCAACGCCTGATCAGCAAGGCAATGATGTAGTAGCGACTGACACAGCTCATGATGCAGCAGCTGATACTGATTCAGATACGAGCAAGCTCTCCGATAGTGACCATAACCCCAAAATCTAGCTTTAATTTTTAGACTCTTTAGGAGAAACATCCTATGACTATTGCTTTACTAGTTGCGGCATTACTGATGGGTTTTTTTGGTTCACCACATTGTTTGGGCATGTGTGGCGGTTTGGTGACCGCATTTGGACTGTCTATGAAAGATGTCAGTCCAACCAAGCGCCGTGCCTTGGTAGCGACTTATCATTTAGGCCGTTTGACCAGTTATGCATTGTTAGGTTTAATCGCTGGACTTGTTGGTACTACTGTACTAGCGCCATTAATGACGAGTAACAATATACCGCGTATCTTATTAGGCTTAGTACTGGTATTTGTTGGTGTAACCATGCTTGGCGCACCATTTTTAACTAAGCTTGAGCGTTTTGGCATGCGATTTTGGCAGTACCTTAGCCCCATTCGTCAAAAAGTATTTCCATTGAATACTTTTCCGCGTGCACTGTCTGCTGGTCTTTTATGGGGCTTTTTGCCTTGTGGCTTGGTATATGGCGCTCTACTGATTGCCGTGGTCGCTCACAACCCGTTAAGCGGTGCAGCATTGATGTTTGTCTTTGGTCTAGGCACCGTACCAATGCTGGTTGCTACTCACGAAACCGTTGGCTGGTTGCGCGATAAGATTGGACGTTTTCGCTTAAGACAGCTGAATGGCGCTATCATGGTGTTGTCTGGCTTGGCCGTTGTTTTTGTTCCTATCGCCATGTCTAGCATGCACGGCAGTCATGATGGTGGGCACGGAGAGATGGATCACAGCAGCCATTCTGCTATGATATCTGACACAAATGATAGCGCGCACCACGATATGAGTGAAATGGATCACAGCATGCATAATATGGATGACGACGCAGCGACAATGGAACAACAGCACTAGTTTAATTGTCACTTATCTTTATTTGAAAAGATTTTGCTCAAAGAAAAAGCCCCCAACAAATCGTTGAGGGCTTTTTTAGCGCCAAGTAGTTAAAGGCTTGCTACTGCTGCCACTGTTCAAGTTTAAATTTAGTATCTAAGTGCTTTTCTAACGCTGGTATATTAAAAGCATCATCTTCACTCACAAAGCTAATACTGACACCTGTTTGTCCAGCACGCCCTGTACGACCAATACGGTGCACATAATCATCTGGCTGATCAGGCAACGTATAGTTAATCACATGACTGATATCATCGACATGAATGCCGCGTCCTGCTACATCGGTTGCCACCAAAATAGAAGCATGGCCATCTTTAAAGCGTTGTAGATATTTTTCACGCTTTTGCTGAATCACATCGCCCGATAGCATGACGATTTTATGCGCTTGGCGAAGCTTATGATACAAGCGTTTGACTTGGTCTTTACGATTGGCAAAGACGATGACCTTTTCTACTGCGCTATCAGTGATGATACGCTCTAAAGCTTCTAGTTTCTGATTTTCAGTTAACAAATAGAAATGCTGATCAACCAGTTCACTGGTTTTATGTTCAGGCTCAATTTCGACAAACTGTGGTTCATGCAGCCAGCGATAGGCCAAATTCATCACATCTTGGTTAAAGGTCGCAGAAAACAATAAGCTTTGACGATCGGTATTGGCTGGCATGCGACCAACCAAACGCTTGATATCGGGGATAAAACCCATATCCAGCATGCGATCCGCTTCATCCAATACCAGCACCTCTACTCTATCTAGATAGACCATGCCTTTATTGGCAAGATCAATCAAACGACCAGGCGTCGCTACCAAAATATCGACATACTGACGCTCAAGCTCGTGCTGCTGGGTTTCATAATTGGTGCCACCCATGATGCAAACGCTGTGTAGAGCAGTGTATTTGGTCAATTCGATGCAGTCGTCAAATATCTGCTGAGCAAGCTCACGAGTGGGCGCCATCACAACAGCACGTGGCTCACCTAAATAACGCTCTTCATCATTGCCAAACGGCCGCTTAAGCAGCGCCTCCATAATAGTCAATAAAAATGTTGCCGTTTTGCCAGTACCCGTTTGTGCCTGTCCAATGGCATCTTGATTTGCCAACGTATAGGGCAATATTTGTGCTTGAATAGGTGTTAATTCAGTAAAGCCTAAATCGCGCACTGCGCGTAAAGTCGCATCCGTTAGCGGTAAATCTGTAAACGTCGTAAAATTGCTCAAAAAAACATCCTTTTTGTATTAATCAATCATAGGTTATCAATCAAGGACAGCTAGGCTGTCTGCATGACAGAGGCTGCAAAAACTCACAGACTACAACCCTATTAAATCTATAGATAATGGGCAGACAAGTAGACATAAAAAAGTCAAGCCTAACGCCTGATCCCACAGATATGCTGGAGTTAACTCAACACGGGTGAGATAAGACGGGCTTGACTCAGTAGTATATCAGTAGTTTGGACAGACATTATAGCTAAACCGCTCTAATGACTGAGTTGATTACTCTTCTACTTTTTTGACTTCTTCAGCTTGAAGACCTTTATCGCCTTCTACTACACTGAATTCAACCTTTTCACCGTCCGCTAAAGAACGATAGCCATCACCTTGAATCGCGCGGAAATGGACAAAAATATCTTCTCCGCTGTCACGTTGAATGAAACCAAAACCTTTTGAGTCATTAAACCACTTAACGGTACCTTGCTCACGAGCTGACATAATATTACTTCCTAAAAAAGTTCGCCTAGTCCCAAATTCCTTTGCAACATTGCATATAAATGGGGTCTAAGATTATGAAATCAAAAAATTAAGAGTATTACAATAGTAGCTGCCACTTATGCATAGCATTTATAATAAATAACCCTATTTAAAAGCATAGTTAATGTTTTAAATATAGCCACTATAAACAAAGCCACTATCTTTACTATTAGCCTACTTTAGTAACAGCAACAAACTTGCAATAATTATTGCTTAAAAAATATCATAGCACGGGTTTTTAGCAACATAAAGACATTTAACACGATTTTTGATGATTAGGTGGGCTTTTTATGTAATTTTTTTATAACCAAGCCTGCAAGCTGTTATCATAAAGCAGTAATCTTAGCAGGACGCTACCACCCTGCTCTTCTGTAATTCTTACATCTAACGATAAATTATAAACGATCGATATCATTTAATAGCTATAGAGACCATTATGACAACCCCTTCTAAATCAACCACAGCATCTTGTGGCCAACATGCTGACAAAGTATTCAATAAAAAACTCTTATTGGTTAATGGGGTCAATTTGAACTTGCTGGGTAAACGCGAGCCTGAAATTTATGGTCATACAACCCTCGCTGATATCGAAAAACACTTGGTTGCGCGTGCAGCTCAGTATGGTATTGAATTAATATGCAGTCAATCCAATCATGAAGGCAAGCTGGTTGATGAGATTCAACATCATGGACTTTTAGCAGAAAAAGCGGCGCAAGTGGATGCGATTATTATCAACCCTGCGGCCTTTACCCACACCTCTGTCGCTATACGTGATGCGCTCTTGGCCACACAAAAACCCTTTATAGAAGTGCATTTATCCAATGTTCATACGCGTGAGCCTTTTCGTCATCATTCTTATTTGAGCGATGTCGCGGTTGGGGTTATTTGTGGATTGGGGCCGCTAGGTTACCAGATGGCATTGACCTATTGGCTCGACAATCTCTATGCTATAAAAACGATCGACTGACACTTAATCTTTGTTTTAAAACCGCCCTTAAACATTGGTAAAATAAGAAAAACACGGTTCACATATAGTAAGTTCAATATAAAAGCGGTACGGCGGCGGGACTGGTATACCTTTCTTTAAAATATAAGCTTTGCAGCCTTTGTCAGCGTAGACACAGCAAGCCAGAAAAATTTATACCAGTTCCGCGTCATATCATAACGCATCTGTTTTATTTAGAACCGACTATAGAACCGTTTTATTATCAACACATTAGCTAAACAGTATTTATTTGATTAAAACACTAGAATTACGGCTGAGCAAACAATCCACTATATGGTGACATGAATGGCAAAAACGTCTGGAAAGCGCTTTATGAAACTCGCTGGTATGACCGCAAGCATTGCTGGCAAAGCAGCTAAAAACTCATTTAGGCATCTCTCAAGTGACGAAGAAAAACGTCTGCAAGCGCGCTCAGAATTAATGCAAGACGTGGGTATCCAGATAGCCGAAACGCTTGGAGAAATGAAAGGTGCGGTGATGAAAGTGGGGCAAATTGCTTCACAGTATAAAGACGTCTTTCCACCTGAGGTTGCCACCGCTTTAGAGAAGCTACAAAAAGATGCGCCGCCCATGCCCTATGCGCAGATACGGGCGCAAATCGAGCGTGAACTTAACGCGCCTGTCAACGAATTGTTTGCTGAGTTTGAAGAAACCCCTTTTGCTGCCGCTTCTATTGGCCAAGTACACAAAGCCACACTGCCAACGGGACAAAAAGTGGTGGTCAAAGTCCAGTATCCTGACGTCGATGAGAACTGTGATAGTGATCTCAAGCAAGTACGTATGGCGCTAAAAATCGCTGGTGTACTTAATATGAGTAAACAGTTACAAGAACAGCTGTTTAACGAGATTCGCCAAAGCTTGCACGATGAGCTGGACTATATTAAAGAAGCGCATAACTTGCGAGTGTTTGGGGCTTTTCATGCAGAAGATGAAGGACTTATCATTCCTAAAGTCGTTAGCAGCCATTCTTCCAAACGGGTTTTGACCTTGACCGAAGAGATGGGCGAAACGTTAACAGTCGCAGCGACATGGGACAATGACATCAAACAAGAAATAGCAAAGCGACTGTTTCACTTTACTGCAGGACAGTTATTTGGCTTGTACCGTATGCATTGCGACCCACATCCTGGTAACTTTGCTTTTCGCAAAGATGGTAGCGTCGTGGCTTATGATTTTGGGGGTATTCGGAGTTATAGTGATAGCGAAGTTAAATTGTTCCGCCGTTTTGCCAAGCATGCTATTACAAGCGATACGACTGCCCTTGAACAAGACCTTGTTGCCTTAGACATTCGCCGTGACGATGATAAAAATATTCCGGGTGAGTTCTATGAAAAATGGCTCTCTATCGGCCTAAAGCCTCTCTCTATCCAGCCTTATCAAGAAGGCGCTTTTGATTTTGCTAGTAGTGAAGTCCATCACGAAGCCATCGCCCAAATGCGTACTTCGTTGAAGTACTTTGGACAGTTTCAGCCTTCTGCGACGACCATGATGTTAGATCGTACGGTATCAGGGCAGTACTGGAACTTGGTCAATTTAGGCGTTGAGATTGACCTATCACCACTCGTTGATGAATACATAGAGGTTTAATTCGAACGACAATTAAATGTGTAGGGCATGGCCACAACGATCACAAAACTCTGCCCCTACCGCATGTCCAAACTTACCACAATTTGGACAGGCTATCGGGTTCAGCTGCGGACGCATATTACGCGCTAATTCAGCCGTAAAAATACCCGTTGGTACGGCAATAATGGCATAACCGGTAATCATAACCATCGAAGCAATTGCTTGACCGATTGGCGTTTTTGGTGACATATCGCCATAACCAGTTGTGGTGACCGTCACCACCGCCCAATAAATAGATATCGGAATACTGGTAAAGCCATTTTCTGGCCCTTCGACCACGTAGACAACCGCACCAAAAATCGTGACCAATAGTACTAATGATAAGAAAAACACCGTAATTTTTTGCTGACTGGTTTTGAGCGCTGAGGCCAAAAAACCCGCTTGCTGCATGTAGGTGTTGAGCTTAAGCACACGAAACACGCGTAAGATACGCAGTATGCGAATAACTAATAGATACTGTACGCCGCCGAATACTAGGCTCAAGTAGCTTGGCAGTACTGACAATAAATCTACTATCCCAAAAAAACTGAACACATAACGCAAACGGTTGGGTGCTGAAAACAACCGCAGAATATACTCCATCGTAAACAAAATGGTAAAAAACCATTCTGCATAGCGAAACAGTATGCCATATTGCAAACGCATATATAGCACACTATCCAGCATGACCACAGCCACACTGGCCAAAATCGCAATCAACAATACGATATCGAACAGTTTACCCAGACGGGTGTCTGTCCCTTCAATAATGATATGAATGCGGTTACGCAAATGGGTAATGGCTTCAGCGGTGGGTTGCTTCATAGAGTCAGTAACTTCATAATATCAATGGCTTGATAGCAACCAATGACTTAAAATGTGATAGATAAGGTCAAGTTAGTCAAAATACCTAAAACTGGTTTATAATATTGCTCACTTATCATTGTGAATACAATCTATAAGTTGCCACAGTGTAGCAAAAAAGCACTCTCAACAACATAAAAATCGTTAATGTATTAGTAGCTCTATTGCCTTAGACAAATAGAATTACCCTATTATAAAAATACTTTTTTTAAGCATAATAAATAAGACGCAGAATTTAAGGATATTATATGGCAGGCCATTCAAAATGGGCAAATATCAAACACCGCAAAGCCCGTCAGGATGCGGTAAAAGGCAAAGTATTTACCAAAATCATTCGTGAAATCGTTTCTGCAGCCAAGCAAGGTGACGCTGATCCTGACAAGAACCCACGACTGCGTGCCGTCATTGAAAAAGCACTATCAGCCAATATGACTCGAGATACCATCAATCGTGCCGTGGCTCGCGGTACTGGCGGCGATGACAATGAAAATATGGATGAAGTGAGCTATGAGGGCTATGGAGTGGGCGGTGTGGCTGTATTGGTCGAAACCTTGACTGATAATCTTAACCGTACCGTTAGTGAAGTGCGTCATGCGTTTACCAAAAACGAGGGCAACCTTGGTACTTCAGGTTCGGTTGCCTATTTATTTACTAAGCGCGGCGAAATTACCTTTAATGACATCAGCCTAGAAGATGAGGTGATGCTGGCAGCGTTAGATGCAGGCGCGCTGGATATCGAAAACGATGGCGAAAGCCTACTTGTTATCACTGAATGGGAAAGCTTTGGTCAAGTCAAAGATGCGCTCAATGCGGCAGGACTAGTGTCTGATAACGCTGAAGTCACCATGTCTCCATCAACCAGCGCCGAAATCGATAATGTCGATGATGCCGAAAAAGTCATGAAAATGATTGATATGTTGGAAGATATCGATGACGTCCAAGAGGTTTATAGTAATGTGAACTTCTCTGCTGAGGTGATGGCTGAGCTTGAGCAATAACATCATCACATAATCAACTATCAGTTGTTCAATAAAAAGCCAAACGTTTTTAGCGTTTGGCTTTTTTGTGTTTAGTAGCGCGTGATACGTGCTTAATTCACATTATGTTTTGCAACTGACCCCTTCAAGCGCTAACAAGTATTCTTTTTTATCTAGCCCGCCTGTATAACCACCGAGCTTACCATCGCTAGCAATGACTCGATGGCAGGGAACGATAATACTAAAAGGGTTTTTACCGTTAGCATTGGCCACCGCACGATAGCCTTTGGGATTACCTACGTTTTTTGCCAGTGTGGCATAACTGATCGTTTCACCGTGATTGATGTCTTGTAGTGCGCGCCAGACTCGCTGCTGAAACTCAGTGCCCAGCGACAGATCTAATGGTAGGTCAAACGCTTGGCGATCACCCTTAAAATATTCGTCTAATTGTTTGATAGCTTCTAGTAACAGAGCTTGGGCAGGTTCGCTTTCGCTTAGGCTATCTTTGTCAATAAAGGTAAAGTCCTGATCGACAAGGTTGTAATATTTTTTAAGTTTCGGAATAGATTTGGAGCTGTGCCAAGCGTTACCTGCCAGCAGCCAATTGGCTTCAACCAGTTTAGGACTGCTATGCTCATTAACACTCGCGATTAACGTTAATTGGTGCAATCCAAAAGTGGCTGTGGTGACTATCATGGCTTTTCCTTCCAAATCGTTATACTTCCAAAACTTCTTCATCAACTAAAACGATCTATCAAACACTACTCTTTATCATCAGTCTCAAATAACGCTGCGACAAACTGCTTAGGACTAAAGGCACGTAAATCATCAATTGACTCACCAACACCAATATAACGAATAGGCACATCCGTCGTTTCAGCAATATTAAAGACCACGCCGCCTTTGGCAGTACCGTCTAATTTGGTAATGGTAATACCTGTCAATGGCACCACTTTATTGAATAGCTCCACTTGGTTAATCGCATTTTGACCCGTGCCCGCATCAAGTACAATCATCCCTTCATGCGGGGCGCTTGGATCGGCTTTACGCATCACGCGCACCACTTTTTCAAGCTCTGCCATCAGGTGGGTTTTATTTTGCAAGCGACCAGCCGTATCGGCTATCAATACATCGATATTTTTTGCCTTAGCAGATTGCATGGCATCAAAGATAACTGACGCACTATCAGAGCCATGACCTTGCGCCACGACTGGAATACTATTACGCTCACCCCAAATTTGCAGCTGTTCAGTTGCCGCGGCACGGAAAGTATCACCAGCGGCCAGCATGACTGACTTGCCCTCACCTTGTAGGCGTTTGGCCAGTTTACCGATAGTGGTGGTTTTACCCACACCATTAACACCAACGACCAAAATAACAAAGGGTTTTTTGCTGCTATCAATGACCAGCGGCGCAACTTTTGGCGTTAAAATATCGACCAATTCAGTTTGTAGTGCCTTATACAGCGAGTGCGCATAAATCAAATCACCACGGTTCGTCTGTTCGGTGAGGCTTTTGATAATACGGTTGGTGGCATTGACCCCGATATCAGCGACGAGCAACTGGTCTTCAACCTCTTCTAACAGCTCATCATCAATCTCTTTGCCACCAATCAAGATACTGACCATACCTTCGGCTAGGTTTTTACGTGACTTGCTCAGCCCCGTTTTCATGCGGTTAAACCAGCTGCCCTTTTTCGTATTGCCTTGAGCCTCTTGCAATTCTACTTCTGATTGCTGCGGAGTCGTCACTTCTGTACTGCTACTATCAGGGCTAACGTTTGGACTATCCCCCAGTTGCTCCTGCAATGGCATGGTTGGGATATTAGGAACGGCACTGGATTCGCTCGCCACATTTTTATCAGTTGCAGCGTTGTCAGTTGTTGAAGAAGCACTTGTGAAACTTTCTGAGGTGTTTTTAGCGCTACTTTGCTCGTCTGTCATGACAATAGGCGTACCCAAAGCGACACTTTCATCATTGGGTGCTTGGGTATTAGATACTTGAGTTTCTACAACCTCTTCCGACTCATCAATAATGGGCACAGATTGCGCCGGCAGACTGGGTAAGGTAATATCATCGTCATCTAAATCATCAAGGTCGCCATCAAGATTGATGACCACACGATTGTTATTATTTGGGTTATTCATAAGCTTGCCCTAAAAGTTATCACTATCAGTTATTTGTTTATTTTGAATGGCCTATATACCGTCATGTTTTTACTCTAGATATGACAGATAATTTTAGCCTAGTTTAGCATAATTCGAGTGGCGCTCAGCCCTTACCGTCTTAGACCATGGTCAAAAATTGCAACTTTAAAAGGCACGACAATAGACTGAGAAAGTTTCGCTTAAGATTTGGACACAAAAATCTGACCCTCTCCATGCTAGACTTCGCCTACTCTACCAAGTCTTACTCTAGGGTGTGTCTTCATTTTAAAATGATTATAAAAATGAGATAAGTTGCAGTCAAACGAGGAAGATAGCGTAAATAATATCGGGATATTAATCAGCTATTTGACGATGTTTGGCAAAATTTAGCCATTTTTAGCCCATTTAGATACAGTCGCTTGAATTGAGGACATGCCTTAGGGTTTGCTACTTATTCAACATCGCATATTCGACAATCACCGGTTAGGAGTTACTTATGTCATCACTATCTCATACTCGTAAAAAGTATAGTAAAAAGACCGTCAGTATCAGCGCAGCACTATTGTTAACCACGATGGTGCTATCAGCGACAGGCTGCAATACTACTCAAGAATTCAAGCCAACGGCCAGTGTGATGGTTGGGGCGCATAAATCTTTATAAAGCCAACTATCGTTAGCATTGATAGTTGATACATCAGTTTATGATTCGCCATTTTATGAGTCATCTGTTTACAAGTTGCCATCTTATATAAGTAGAACCTACCATGCCATTGTCTTTACCATTATTCATGCCTAACACTTCACTACGCATTGCCTGTACCCTAGCAATGGCCACCGCACTTGCTGCTTGTCAGACCAATACCATTGATTCTAATCAACGCTCGTCTGTTCAGAATCCAATGACTCCAAACACCTCAGAGCAAGATAAAGCAAGTCAAAATCAAGCGACCGCAGACACTCAGCAATCAGCATTGACCATGGATATGTCGGGTCGACATGAATATCAGCTAGAAAACGGTCTAAAGGTAGTGGTAAAAGAAGACCATCGTGCACCAGTAGCGATGACCCAGATTTGGTATCGAGTTGGTTCAGCAGATGAGCCCGTTGATAAAGGCGGCATCTCGCATTTGCTTGAGCATATGATGTTTAAAGGCACCAGCAATGTTTCAAGCGCGGATTATGAACGCTTGATTGCCAAATTTGGTGGGGTCAACAACGCCTTTACCAGCTACGATTATACAGGCTACTATGAGCTGTTCCCTGCCAATCGCTTTCCTTTAGCATTAGAGCTCGAAGCGGATCGCATGAAAAACTTAGTATTTGATGAAAAAGAATTCGTCAAAGAGCATCAAGTGGTCATGGAAGAACGTCGTCAGCGTACCGATGACAATCCACTTGCCAAAGCTTACGAATCATTCCGCTTACTCGCATTGCCTGATAGCCCTAAAGGTGAGTCAGTTATTGGCCCAATGAACGAGCTTGAATCAATAACACTGCCAGAACTAAAGGACTGGTACCAGCAATGGTACGCGCCAAACAATGCAACCTTAGTTATCGTAGGCGACGTTGAGCCGACAGAGGTATTAACTCAGGTCAAACGCTACTTTGGTGAGCTCAAAAAAAGCAATCTACCCAAGCGCCCTGCCATCAGTCAAAAAGGCTTCCGTGGCTATCAACAAACTGACTCCGAGCAAGCGGTGCAAGTGCCGGTTTTATTAATGGGTTATAACGTCCCCAGTCTCGTCACTGCTGGTGCAAAGGATGAAAAGCAAGCATATGCGCTGTCATTAGCCCAAGATGTATTAGATGGCGGCCTGTCCGCACGCCTCGAGAGTCGGTTGATACGTGAGCAAGGAGTGCTGACTACGGTAGGCACGTCTTATGATTTGCTGGATCGCGGCGACGGGCTGTTTTTGATACAGGCGACACCGCGTGAAGGCGTGAGCTTAGATCAAGCACAGCAAGCCATCATTGCTGAAATAGAAAAGCTCAAAACCGACCCGATTGCCGCTGATGAAATCGAGCGTGCCAAAACCAATACGGTGACGGGGCTTGTCTATGCGCAAGACAGTATGGAGGGTCAGGCACGTATGATTGGCTCGTTACAATCTATCGGTCTAGATGACAGACTGCTTGCTGAGTTACCAGCTAGGCTTGATAATGTAACGATTGCTGATATAAAAGCGGCCAGCAAAAAATATTTAGTAAAGGATAATTTGACGGTGATGCATATCGTGCCGCCTAAAGATAAAGCAGAAACAAAGAAAAAATAGCGCGGTGTGTTTCATTTATTTAATGCAAAAATTTTTCATAAAGCCTTTATTAATAAGAAGAAAACCATGACCCAAAATACTACTTTCAACATTAACAAAACGACTAAAAAGAAGACTGTTTTGCTGTCATCAATGAAACTATCAATGAAACTATCAATGAAACTATCAATGAAAACAAAGTCTAAGCAGCTACCCAGTTTGAGTGTGGGCTTATTTTTAGGGCTGACCACATTGAGCATAACGGCTCACGCAGATATAGCTGATGCTGAAGACTCTCGCTCCCATGCAGCAGCAGTCGATACCAGTGCACCAATCGCAGCACTGTCAAAGCTGACCAGCCTAGATGATGCCAAGCCTCTAAAGGTTACAGTACCAAAGATTCAGCAGTTTAAAACCAAAGCAGGTGTGCCTGTACTTTTTGTACCGACGACCGCATTACCGATCGTCGATATTGATTTGCGCTTTAATGCTGGTAGTGCTCGCGATAGCAGTATAAAGCAGGATGGTTTTGGCATTGCCAATATGGCCGCAACCATGCTTGAACAAGGCTCCAAGCGTTTAGATGAAAATGAATTCACGCGTGCGGTTGAAACCTTGGGCGTTAATTTAAGCAGTAGTGCTTATAAAGATATGTTTATGGTCTCGCTGCGCAGCTTATCTGATGACAAGCATCTACTACCTGCCAGTGACTTAATGACTCAGATGGTCACTGAGCCGAGCTTTGATGAGCAAATCTTAGCCCGTAACAAGGCACGCTTACTGGTCGGTTTGCAGCAGCAAAAACAAGATCCTAACAGCCTTGCCAGTATTGCATTTAGTCAGGCACTGTACGGTGAGCATCCTTACTCCCATCCATCGGTTGGTACGCTTGAAACAGTCCCTACTATTGAAAAAAAACAGCTGGTGGATTTCAAAAACCGCTATTTAGTCGCGGCAAATGCCTCTGTTGCCATGACAGGCAACCTAACCTTAGAACAAGCCAAAAAACTGGCTGAAAGTATCACGGCTAAATTACCTACTGGCCAGCCCGCCGCTGAGCTACCTGAGCCAAAATCCCTGAGTACATCAAAGCATATTCACATACCATTTCCCAGTACTCAGACCACCGTACTCATGGGGCAGTTAGGTAGTAAGCGCGCCACCAACCCAAAAGACCAACAGCAGCAAACCAATTTTGCTGTCGGTAACGAAGTCATGGCTGGGGGAGATTTTAATGCACGACTAATGACGGAAATAAGGCAAAACCTTGGCTATACTTATGGCATATCAGGCTCGATGAACCCGATGCTGGCGCGTGGACCTTATCAAATTGGGTTTTCAACTCGTAATGACAAGGCTCGTGCTGCGATTGATGCCAGCCTAGATGTCATTAATGAAACTTTAGACACAGGTATCACTAGCGATGAGATGCAACTGACAACAGATAATCTCAAAAATAGCTTCCCAATGGGTTTTGCGAGCAATGCGGGAATTAATGGCTTACTCGGTATGATGAATTTTTATCAACTGCCGAACAGTTATTTGTCAGATTATGTCAATCGTATTGACCAAGTTAAGCTCTCTGAAGTCAACCAAACGATGCGCAGTACCCTACAGCCTGATGATTTTTTAATTGTCACTGTTGGTCAAAACGATCCTTGGAAAGATAAAAAGACCAGTAACTAACTATAGATAATTCGCTTTAAAATGGCTATATAAAAAAGGATGGGCGATGCTATTAACATCGCCCATCCTTTTTTTTGTTTTATCAAAAAACAAAATATTTAATTGGAAACAGTCACTGCCACGTCATACACAAAATGTTCAGGCTTATAAGTTGCCCCATTATAGGACAATCGGACCACGTGCTTGTCATAAGAGCTGACCTGATAATCCCCGTTAGCAAAGTCGTGCAGCGTTGGCACTATTAGTAATGCTTCGATTTGACTGTCGTTAGTACTCACCGAAATATGCTGACCATTTCGCGGGTATAAAAAATAATCACAGTGATTATCCACCATCACTTCTTCGGTACGCTCAATAACCTGACTGTCTATTTCTTCTTGTATCAATTTTGGACAAATATTGGAGCGTTTTGATGCCAGACGCGCATAAGAGTTCTTAATATTGTTTTGAATATCTTTGGCATCTTGCAAATTTTTATCCGAGCCAGAGTCAGATTGTTCTGCCGCTATTGAGCTGTCATCAGAGAATGTGTCTGGGCTGCAAGCACTAATCAGCACTAAAGAGAAAAAACCTGCAGCAAATAAAGCCACGTACGTATTGTTTGATTGCAAAAACGTTTTTTTTGATTTATTAGACCGATTATTTTTTGTATACCGCTGTTTCATAAACCTTACTTACCATAAGTGCTATTTTAAGCCATGTATCACTTTTTATAACCTTGTGATTGACCTCATAGGCATATTATAACGCTTCTAACCCTCTTTTATGACTCTTAGCCAGTATTTATTTACCCTTCTGATAGTTTCAACTTATACTATTCACCAAAATTAGAGTAGCAAGGAAAACGAATGCAAGTACTACACACTGTAGACTAAACGAGCTTGACACAGCTAATCGTACTTTTTGGGTTTCAATTCATTTAATAACGGCAGGAGGAACTGCTACTGGCATGGTTAAAACCCCATTTACGATAGCCTTCGGTATCGAGATGAATCGCGCCTGTAGAGTATAAACCTAAGCCGAAATCATGAGATTGTCCCTGATATTGCCAAAACTGGCATAGGCCATCCTGCATAGTACTAAGCTGCCATGGGCTACCTTCATAATCAGGTACCCAAATATCCATAGCCCCTGCGGTCATATGTTTACTAGCGCTGGCGCCGCCTGCACAGTCATTTAGTCCTGGACTACGATATACTGAACGTATCTCGGTGCTCGCCGGCAAAACTCCTTGGCTTTTTAACTCACTGTATAAACGTAATGTTGGCACAATATTCGCCCATAGCTCCTGCGGGGGCAACTGATACGGCTCATAACCGCACTTACTCCAGCTACGAGCAGTAGTCAGTAGCTGAGACAATGGCGGCACATTTTGCGCACCAACTCGTGAGCCAAGATAACGCTTATAATCGTTTACCTGCCTAGCACGGTAACTATTACTATTCAGCCATGCATTAAAATTCATATTGGTAAAGTCGTTACTACTAGTGCTATAAGTCGTGTTATGGCGTGGTGTGCCTTTATTGGTATTGACTCGTTTGTTCTCTTCTATCGATAAGCTGGCATCGAATTCAAACTCACGCTGTTTTTGTTGAATAAGTCCTTGCATACTATCGCCACTTACTCTATCTGCTCCACTCAACATAGTTACACCACCGCTGTAGCCACCTTTTTGATTAGCATTACTGCGGGCAGAAGGCGAAATATAGGCGTTAGAGCTGTCACTATCAGCGCTGCTGCCATGGCGAATTTGGATACGGCGCTCACTATTGTCGCTTATAATCGCGGCATGGGCAGAGATGCTACTGGCACAAATAACTAAAGCGATGACAGGCTTGTGCATTTGCTTATAAATAGGTTTTTTTGTATTTATCATTGCAAGAAACTACCGCTAAAAACGTTTTATCGATACTATCAAATTTTAAGCAAGCACGCTAAACTATCGCAACGAATCAGTAGCGGCATATTCGTAATTAACACTTATCCTTATAGTTTTTATAATTACGTGACTTTATTACCAGCAAGTTACTTTATTCTCTATTATCTGGTTGAGTGAACACTTTATAATCACTGATTATCCACTTGTTACTTATCAAACAAGATTTTTCTTTCACACCAATGGTCAGTCACACTTTGCCTATGTCTTCGAATCTACAGTATCGTTTTTCACGTCAGAGCCATCATTTAGGTCAAGGTCATGCACCAACGCTATGGCAGCGCATTCATATCGATCCATGGTTGACTCTCCTGCTGCTGACGGTTTGCTGTATTGGTTTGACGATTTTGTATAGTGCTGCAAGTCAAGATGTGGGCATGGTCATACGCCAAATGGTCAGTTATGGCGTAGCTTTTACCGTTATGTTCGCTATGGCACAGATACCGCCTAGTATTTATCGTGTTTTTACGCCCATATTTTATGTGCTTGGATTAATTTTATTGGTATTGGTCGATATCATTGGTGAGGTACGCATGGGCGCTCAGCGCTGGATTGAATTACCAGGATTTGGTAGCGTGCAACCCTCAGAATTCATGAAACTTGGCATGCCCATGATGTGTGCTTGGTTTTTGTCCAAACGTGACCTGCCGCCGTCTGCTTCTAGTATTGTTATAACCTTGGCATTAATCATCGTCCCTGTGTTATTGATTGCTAAAGAGCCTGATCTTGGTACATCGTTATTGGTAGCAGCAAGCGGTATTTTTGTACTGTTTTTAGCAGGTCTATCATGGCGCTTGATTTCAGCTGCCGCCATCCTAGCAGTACCTCTTCTCGCCATCGTCTGGAATTTTCTATTGCATGACTATCAGCGGACGCGAGTATTAACAATGCTAAACCCTGAAGCTGATGTACAAGGTGCTGGCTGGAATATCATCCAATCCAAAACCGCTATTGGTGCCGGTGGACTGACTGGAAAAGGCTATTTAGAAGGTACGCAATCACATCTACATTTCTTACCAGAAGGCCATACTGACTTTATTATTGCCGCTTTTTCTGAAGAATTTGGCTTATTAGGTGTTTTATTATTGATGTTTATTTATTTGTGTTTATTGATGCGCGCCTTGTATATTGCTTTTGATCATACCGATGTTTATAGCAGGTTATTAGCGGGTGCTATTACCATGTCTTTCTTTGTTTATGTATTTGTCAATGTCGGTATGGTTGGTGGGCTTTTACCTGTGGTGGGGGTTCCTTTACCTTTTATCAGCTATGGTGGTACTGCCATTGTGACTTTAATGGCGGGTTTTGGTATACTTATGTCTATTCATACTCATAAGTCTCCTTAACTTCATTAGGGCCTGTTGAGCATTCAAAAGTATGTAAATCGATAACGATAGCTTGCCTATAATTTGTCGCTGTGACAGTGATTATCGCAAAGACAAATTACTCATTTTACAGCCACAATGCCCGTCATTTTCCACTTATCTATCTTAGATTAACACATGAAGTGCAATATCAAATGCGAGGTGAAAAAAAGACCTAGATGCGCTAGCATCAAAGTCTTTATCCACCGACCAAAGTGAGATTGCAACCATGAACTATACACATCTAAGCCTAGGGGAACGATACCAGATTTATGCCCTTAAAGGGGCAAAACATAGTATTAAATTTATAGCGAGGGCGTTAAACAGAAGTCCCAGCACCATATCAAGAGAGCTTAGGCGTAATAAAGGCCTGCGCGGTTACCGAGCAAAGAATGCTAATAACAAGGCTTGTGACAGACGGTCAAACAATGCGCCCAGCATCATCGCTGACGTATGGGATTGGGTCACAGATAAGCTAAAAGACAGCTGGAGTCCTGAACAAATAGCCGGCGTTCATGGTGGTATTAGTCACATGAGCATCTATCGCTATATCTGGAGGGACAAGAGACAAGGCGGCAGGTTATGGCAGTGTCTCAGACGCAAAGCCAAACCTTACCGTAAGCGACTAACGGCTGAGACCCGAGGCCGTATCAACGACAGAGTCTCGATTCATGAGCGCCCTTGTA
>NZ_RRYW01000054.1 GCF_014861365.1 Psychrobacter sp. FME6 | reverse complement strand
TTCTCTTTGTTGTGGTAAACAAGAGTGTAAGGCGTTGCTTATTTTTTTCAACTATCTCCCAATTCTATACAGCCCCTAGTATCAGGGATAAAATTTTTCAGAATTCTCTACAATAAAAAAGCCAATACATTTATCGCGTATTGGCTTTTTTATTGTAGAGAAGATTTTAAACAAACCATTAAGCTTGCAGGCTTCGCACCCACTGGACAATTTGGTCGCTCGGTAACGCACCTGATTGGCGTGCGACTTCCTTACCATGTCTAAATGCAACCATGGTTGGTAAACTGCGAATGTTATACGGTGCTGCCGCTTGCTCGTATTTATCGGTCTGTATTTTGGCAAAGACCACTTGCGGCAGCTGGCTGGCAGCGGTTTTAAACTCTGGTGCCATCATTAGGCACGGCTGACACCAGCTTGCCCAAAAGTCTACGATGGTCAATACATCGTTTTTTTGGATGACTTTACTCACTGTTTGGGCATTTAATTCATGAGGACTGGCAGTCAATAATGACTGACCACATTTACCGCACTTTGGCGCAGCGCTTAGCTTTTCAGAGGGTATGCGGTTGGTCGCTTGGCAATGCGGACATACAAGATGGAAGTTTTGCTCACTCATTATTGGACTCCTTGAAAATAGCAGAGGCGCCCGTCAAACAAAGCGCCCATACTTACTTATTCATTTATGATAACTTTTATCATCGTTTTAATCGCTGTTTAACGTTTGCAAGTATTCATACCCAGCACTCTATACAAAGGACAAAAGCGGAATAGCCCTGTTAGTAAAGGAACCAGACCAATCACACCCCACCAGCTTTGGAAATACAAACCCAAACCGATAATCACGACACCAACGATAATACGTAATAAACGTTCAGTACTTCCGATATTCATTTCCATGGCTAAATCCTCACGTGTCATTGAACAAATCATAGAAAACATACTAGCCATTTTTTTATATTATAGATTGATGGTACATGACTAGTATGCTGATGGCTGGTATTTTTATTGTGCGTGCATAACTGTTTTCTTATTTATTTTTGCTAAAAAAACTTTAATTTTATTGCCCGAGTACATTAATAGGTACTTTTAAATAACGAGTACCGTTGTCTTCTGGTTTTGGAAAGTGACCAGCATCAATATTGATTTGTACCGACGGAATAATCAGACGCGGCATCTCAAGCGTGGCATCGCGGCGCTCACGCATCTCTACGAACTCCGCTTCATTAATACCATCTTTTATATGAATATTACCGAGCTTTTGCGCTGCTACAGTGGTGGTTGGGCAATGCTTGCGCCCTTTACTAGGGTAATCATGGCACAGATACATGATGGTATCATCAGGCAAGGTCAGCAGCTTTTTGATAGACTGATACAAGGTTTTGGCATCCCCTCCTGGAAAGTCACAACGCGCTGTACCGACATCAGGCGCAAACAAAGTATCACCAACGAAGACCACTGTCTTTTCATCATCAGCGGCAAGGTAGGCCATGTCAGCCCTTGTATGACCCGGCACATACATAGCCGTAATCGTGATGCCGCCAAGTGTTAGCGTCTCACCATCATCCGTCAAAATATCGAACTGACTGGCATCCGTACGGAAGCTGGTATCAAAGTTAAAGATTTGCTTAAATATTTTTTGTACTTCTGTGATATGTTGACCAATGACCAATTGTCCACCGAGCGTTTCTTTTACGTGAATGGCGGCTGATATGTGGTCAGCATGGGCATGGGTTTCTATGATATAAACCAGCTCCCAACCGTGCTCACGAACGAAGGTAACCACCTCGTCAACGCTAGCGGTAGCCGTACGCCCCGATTTAGGGTCAAAATCCAATACGGGATCGATAATGGCACACACTTGCTGCTGAACATCGGCAAGTACGTGGGTAAAAGTTTCTGTGTCGCTATGTAAGAAAGAATGAACTTGCATGGCTACCTCTTTGCTTTTATATGAATGTTTTATTTTTTAATAAATTCTTACGTATAATAGGTCTGCGTTTATAAGATTTGGATCTACCTATTCACTATCTATGTATAACAATATAGCAACTACTAAACAATTTATCAATTTATATAATGTAATTAATGATAACTTGATATAAATGATAATATCATTGATAATTAACTATATAAGCCCAAACTTTATCCATACACTCTCTATCTTCTACTTATGTCTCATATAAGGAGCTCGCTCTGACTACTTCTACTTCAGCATTGAGCACATCTACCTCTGGTGATATTGATACGATATCACCTAGCGTAGCAGACTTCGCACCGAATGACCTTGCTGAGCAAATGCAGCAAGCATCGATGCAAGCCAGCCAGTTGTTAAAATCGCTCTCGCATCCTGATCGTTTACTACTTTTATGTCAGCTGACTCAAGGTGAATACTGTGTCAGTGAGCTTGAGAGTTTGGTCGGTGTTGGTCAACCAAGCTTATCGCAGCAACTTGGTATCCTACGTAAAGATGAGCTGGTCACAACTCGCCGCGAAGGCAAGCAAATCTACTATAGTATCGCTAGTGACGATGCTTTAGCAGTACTACAGTTACTGTATGAGCGCTTTTGTAACAAAACGGACGGTTAATTTACGGGTTAAATTTTATTAAGACCTTTTAGTTAACACAATGCTTGGCTGCAATTCACCTTTTTTATTATGATGACATATAACTATGCCTTCTATCGCCGCTCGCCTGATTCCTGCTTGGTTACGTCAATACCAACTGTCTGCCTTACCAACTGACATCATCGCAGGGATTGTGGTCGGTGTACTCGTTATCCCGCAAAGTTTGGGCTATGCGGTGTTGGCAGGACTGCCACCCGTTTATGGCTTGTATGCAGCTATTGTGCCAGTCGCTGTTTATGCGTGGCTAGGCTCTAGCAATGTACAAGCAGTAGGTCCTGCAGCTGTTACCGCGATCATGACCGCCAGTGCTTTACACCCTTATGCGGATAAAGGCGCTGAGCAGTACGTCCTGATGGCAGGCTTGCTGGCATTTATGCTGGGCGCTATTTTGTGGCTCGCAGGGAAGCTCAAATTGGGCTGGATTATGCAGTTCATTAGCCGCGGCGTGTCATCGGGTTTTATTAGTGGTGCTGCCGTACTTATTTTTACCAGTCAGCTCAAATATTTGACCGGCATACCTATCGCTGGAAACGGCTTAATCGGTTACTTATCGAGTATGCTGATGTATGCTCGCCAGTTACATCCATTGACACTACTCATTGGAGCAACTGCCTTTATACTGATGGTTATGAACCGTTACGGTAGCAAATGGGTATGGCGGTCTTGGTTATCGCCTTCTTATGCTAAATGGGCGGAGCGGCTATTTCCGCTCATACTTCTCGCTATCGCTATTGCCCTTAGTAGCAATCTAGATTGGACCACAAATGGCGTAGCAACAATCGGTAGTGTTCCACAAGGACTGCCAACTTTTACATGGCCTTATTTGCCAGACTTTCATGACGCCCTCAATTTATTGCCGACTGCAGGATTAATGGCGCTCATTGCCTTTGTATCTAGCAGCTCAGTCGCCAGTACTTATGCGCGTCTGCGTAATGAGACATTCGATGCCAACCGTGAGCTGACAGGATTAGGGCTTGCCAATATCGCTGGTGGTTTTTTCCAAAGCTTTCCCATCGCTGGTGGTTTTTCGCGTACCGCTATCAACGTTGAATCAGGCGCAAAAACGCCACTGGCGAGCTTAGTAACGGTACTGGTTATGGTTGCCGCTTTGATAGCATTTGGCAATATCCTTGCGCCACTGCCCTATGCTATTTTGGGTGCGACCATCATGGCTGCTATCATTGGTCTTATCGATATGACGACCTTGAAGTCTGCCTGGCAACGGGATCGCTTAGATGCCGCCAGTTTTATGGCAGCATTTGCTGGTGTGCTGATATTCGGCCTCAATACCGGCTTGGTAATCGGTATTATGGTATCTTTTGCCAGTTTGATTTGGCAATCGAGCAAACCACACGTTGCTGTAGTTGGTCAATTGGCAGGGACAGGGCATTTTCGTAATATCAATCGTCATGACGTAGTAACTTTTCATAATTTATTGATGCTACGTATCGATGAAAGCTTGTTCTTTGGCAATAGTGAATCCGTCCATCGTAATGTGATACTAACCACACGGCAATACCCAGAAGCTCATGAAATCATTCTTATTATGTCAGCAGTCAATCACATCGATTTGACCGCACAAGAGATGCTTATTAGCCTCAATCAAGAGCTTTTGAGCCAAAATAAGCACTTAAGCTTTAGCTTTATCAAAGGCCCAGTGATGGATATCATTGAAAGTACACCAGTCATTACCCGTCTTTCTGGACAAGTCTATTTAAGTACTATGGATGCGGTGAATGCGCTGAAAGACATCTAACTACATAGCCAGATGACTTTCAAACAACTTGTATAATTGATTCACTTTAAAGCTGATACGAGTGCTACCAACGTATCGTTTTTATGTAGAACTGCCTATATATTTAATGTGTCACGATAGATATTGTCTGTGACAAAATATAGATATGATAAAAGCTGTGTTATTCTAAATTGGTATAAGCCGTGAAAACCACGGTCTGTAGAAAAAACCCTTAACCTATAGCCTTTAGAAATATAGCCTTTAGAAATATAGCTTTTAAAGAATAGCACTTAGCTACCACACTCTATATCCAAACGCCTTTTAATATACGCGACCGAAATGACTTATGACCGATAATTTAACGATTTACAAACAGATTTACCCGAGCCAATGTATGAAGATAGCGGAGCTTGGCTATCGTTCTGTGCTCAATATACGCCCTGACGCTGAGACAGAAATGCAGCCCAATAGCTGTGATTTTACCAGTGCAACAACAAAAGCCAATCTAACTTATCACCATCTACCATTTGATGATGAACGATTAAGCATGGCCACTGTCGAGCAGTTTGCTGATTTTTACCGTTCGATGCCCAAACCCATTCTTATGTTTTGTGGTACAGGGGCCCGCGCCAAACTGCTTTATCAAAGTGCTCTCATGCAAGGGCTGCTATAAAACTGGCTATAAAAATACGATAGCGTTTACATATGGTATCTTTAGAAAGCTGTCCATTCAGCTTAGTCTAAGGCTCAGTACTTCTATACCAAATACTCCACTTTTCATATAAAAACAATAAGGAGCTCTTATGAGCCATCAAGTTAGCATTACCGGACAAATCACCCCTGACCAAGTACCAATGATTGCCGAAAATGGCTTTAAAACCATCATTAACAACCGTCCAGATGGTGAAGAACCCAATCAGCCAACCAGCGCTGAGATTGAAGCAGCAGCTAAAGAAGCAGGGCTTGCTTATAAAGAAGTGTCTTTTGCCGGTAGTGAACTCAATCAAAACCACGTTGAAGAGTTTGCCGATTTCTTTAATCAAGCCGAGCAGCCAATGTTAATTTTTTGCCGTACCGGTAATCGCTCGACAGGTATTTATGAGGCAGCAAAGAAAATGGATTTGTTAGACGACTGATATCATAATCAATAACTTAAAGCAATAAACCAAGAAGCCCATATAAATATATGGGCTTTTATAATATTTAAGACTATATTATTTAAAACCATATTTTAACTGCTAAAAGCGATACCGCCACAAGGAATGTGGGCTATTAAAAAGGTCATTCGAATATGACCTTTAATTTTACAAGGAATGTTTTATGAGTAATAGTGTGTTAGCTCTACTGCCTTTAGCCCTTGCCTATATTATGTTTACCTTAGGGACAGGTCTAAAACCCAGCGACTTCAAGGTCATCGTTAATCATCCCAAAGCGTTTGTTGTCGGCTTAGTGAACCAAGTCATTTTTGTGCCTTTGGTTGCTTTAGCTGTCGTATTAATGATGTCTCCGCCACCAACTATCGCCTTTGGTATCATGCTGATTAGTTTTTGCCCGGGCGGTGTGACCAGTAATATGCTTACCTTTTATGCCAAAGGCAATGTGGCGCTGTCGGTAGCACTCACTGGTGTGGTTAGCCTGTTATCAGTTGTGACCCTACCCATATTAATCACGCTGGCTTTTAATCACTTTATGCAAGACCAAGCAGGCTCTATCAGCGCGGTAAAAATTGGCGTAGTGATGTTTTTATTGACGGCTTTGCCAGTTAGCATTGGTATGCTTGCACGCTATAAATTCACTGACTTTATGATGCGTAGAAGCGGCATCCTAAATGGATTAGCCAGTATCTTCTTTGTATTGATTGTCTTGGCTGCCATCGCTTCTAACTGGCAATTATTACAAGAGCAGTTGGCATCTATTGGGCTAGAGCTTGTCTTCATCATTGTGGTTTTATTTGCGTTGAGTATTTTGACCTCTAAAGCAATGAAGCTTAGCTGGTTCGATAGCAAAACCATCTCCATCGAAACCAGTATTCAAAATAGTACGACTGCCATCACCTTAGCACCTATCATCATGGGAACAGCCGTTGGCCTACCTGCTATCGCTCTGCCTGCTGCTGTCTATGGCGTATTGATGTATGTGATTGCGCTGCCAGTTATTGCTTTGATTCGGAATAAAAACTAAACCTTGTATAGCGTTTGATCGTAGTTTTGACAAAAACTATTGATAGCTGGCCATTCATAATGTCAGCATATTTTTGGAAGCTAGCCTAATAATTATCTTTTAATGGATAGTCATTAGGTTCTATATAACCTTTGTCTTTTTGATAGTTGATGTAAAAAATACTATTTTTATAGGTTTTACCCTGATTATATCCATTCACAGTTAGCTTTAGACGGTAAAACCCGTTTACCGTTTTACTGGTATCAATTTCTAAATCAGCACTTCTATCATTACATAGACGCTGCCCCTGACCACCACAACCGTCTGAACCACCACTATCAAAACCTGCGCCAATCCAGTTCTCTATTATACCGCGACCATCTGGCGTCAATATGACAAAGCTTGTACTGGTGTAACCTTGATGCGTATCACCATGCTCGTTCATAAAGCCCCACGTATTTGGGGCAAACTGTTCTAAATCCCAACCCCCCAGGCCAAGCCCCCAACTACCTGCATTCATATAAGGATTGGCCGACTCAACTTGCCAACCTTCACCTTTAGGCTTTAAAACAAACATACCGACTAAACCACTAGCGCCATGACCACGTAAAACTTCTTTACCATTTTTATCAAAGCTAACATCACCTGTAATCAATATATATAAGCGTTTACCTTTATCCGTCTCTATGACTTTTTGCCTATCGATATCGATGCAATAGCCTGTCATATAAGGTTCTCTAGTTAAACCATTGACTGAACCAGAAGGAGCAATCGCACCATGACACCCTAATGCTTCGTTATAAAGCGGATAGTACGGCTTGAGGATATCCATTACACTATCAGCAGCAGAGGCTATACCGCATATCGATGAGACTATAATAACGAACGCTACTTTTCTTAAGCTGAGTAATACTAAATTAGATTTGAACATCTTAAATACTTCCCTTGAAGCTCTCAAAAAAGTTGTTATCGTTCATTTTTATGAAACACAAATATAGTTATGAATATAAATCAAAAGCTGACATCTTTCATTGGATAATCATTGGGTACTTGATACCCTAATCGGGGCTGATATTTAATCATATAGACTTTATTTTTATATACCTTGTCATCTTCAAAACCATTTAGCGTAACCTCTAACGGATAAAACCCATTAATTATCTTCTTCTTATTAACGCCTAGTTTAGCTTTTAAAAGTGTGCAGGTATCGGCATCAGGATTGCTACAGCTTCCTGCTGACCCAGCTCCTGCATTAGAATGTTCATACTTGGCTTCTACCCAGCTTCTTCTAATACTACTATCGTCTGGAGTAAGTAACACAAAAGCCGAGCCTGAATGAACCCAATGCGAATCACTATGAATGTTAATAAATCCCCACTTATCAGGGGCAACTTGTATCAGCTTCCAGTCTTTTAGCCCTTTACCAAAAGCACCTGCATTCATCGCTGGATTGGCGGATTCTACCTCCCAGCCTGAACCTTGTGGTTTTAGAACAAACATGCCTACTAGACCAGAAAAGACATGTGCCCCATATGCTTCGCTACCGTCTTCATTAAAACCTATGTCACCAATAACTAATACATACAATCTTTTGCCTTTTTTAGTTTCCATCTCTAGTTGTCTATCAATCTCAATGCAATATCCGCTTTGATAAAACGCGCCTTCACCACCTGATGAGCCATCATTAGCAATAATACCTCGACACTGCTTTGTCTCATTATAGATAGGGTAATACTCTTTAATAATTTCATTAACGCTTTTCGCTGAGGCAACATTTGATAAGCTCATAAGCATAATTGCACCAATAGCGCTGAAAGTTATTTTTGCTACTTTAGATTTTGCCATGTTTTCTCTTCTCTCATGAGGTTAAATTTAACGCTTATAAATGTTCTAGCCCATCTAGTTCTCTAAACCTATAGGATAGTTATCAGGTATCTGATAGCCCTGACCTTTTTTATAATAAAAGGTATAATTTGCATTTTTATAAGTCTTATTGTTTTT
The DNA here is from genome assembly GCF_014861365.1 of Psychrobacter sp. FME6. GTDB lineage: Bacteria > Pseudomonadota > Gammaproteobacteria > Pseudomonadales > Moraxellaceae > Psychrobacter. The sequence continues at coordinate 12,489 of NZ_RRYW01000054.1, read as the reverse complement.
GCGACCGTTGACGGTAAAGTGTAGAGGATAAAAACCATCAACGACTTTACTCGTATCAATGTGCTGTAGTTTGGCTTTGATATCATCGCAGACCCGTTTTACCTCATCGCTACAAAGATCAGTATAAGCACTAAAATTACTATTATTGATGGCGCTTTTTATAATATTTTGCCCATTAGGCGTTAATATAACCAAACTGGTTTCTACATAGCCCAAATACTCGTAACTATCCTCATTTACAAAGCCCCAAGTATCGGGAGCAAAGCGCATCAACTTCCAATCACGTAGTCCCATACCTTGTGCACCCGCACTCATAATAGGACTTGCCAATTCTATTTTCCAGTTGTTACCATTTGGCTTTAAGACAAACATACCCACCAAGCCTTGGTAAAAAAGAGCGTCATTACTGTCTCTCAATCCCTCATCATGCTCACCAAATTTTATATCGCCAGTGACTAGTACATAGAGACGTTTGCCTTTATTAGTCTCAACCATAACTTGACGATCAATTTCAACACAATGACCCGCTTTGTTATCTTCATTAGAAAAGACACCATAAAAACTTGAGTCAACCACCACACTTTGGCACTTAAGTTTCTTATTATAGAATGGATAATAAGGCTTCAAGAGATTCATAAGAGTGTTGTTTGATATAGGGCTATTGATTTGAGATGTGTTCGCTAATGCCTGACTGCCGCAAAATACACAAGCGAAAGTAGCTACTAAGGTTATACGCTTTAAAATTGATGTGTTAAATGGTGCAAAACAAGCTCCTTTCACTGTAGTATCTTCGATAATCAATCTAGCTACACTCTACACAATTTACACTGCCAAACATACGTCAACTTATAGAGTTTAACAAATAGTTAATCATTTTCCATAAAAAAAGCCACCTCAAAAGAGGTGGCTTCTAAAACTAGCTTTAGAGCTAGATAACTTACTGCATTACTAAATATTCAAACGCTGATAATGCCGCTTTTGAACCCTCGCCCTGAAAGCCGTTAAAAAATTGCATGTCAATTTTAGGCTTGCAAGGAAAATCCTTTCAATAGGATTTTCAATGGGCTGGTTGATATTAAACTTAACTTACTGCATAACCAAATATTCAAACGCTGATAATGCCGCTTTACTACCCTCACCCATCGCAATATTAATCTGCTTAAAGGGTACGGTAGTCACGTCACCACAAGCAAAGATACCTTTGCGATCGGTACGGCAACGCTCATCAATCTCAATCTCACCAAAGCGGTTTAAGTCAACAAAGCCTTTGATAAACTCAGTATTCGGTACCAAACCAATCTGGATAAACACCGCTGAGATATCAAGCTCTTTGGTTTCATCAGTGTTGCGATCTTGATAAACGATTGAAGTCACTTTACCATCGTTTGCTTTAATTTCTTGGGTCGCTGCACTGGTAATGATATCGATATTGCTATTTTCTTTGGCTTTATTAATCAATACTTGGTCAGCTTTTAGGTCATCCGCAAACTCAAGCACAGTCACATGTTTAACGATACCGGCAAGATCTAACGCCGCCTCAATACCTGAATTACCGCCACCAATGACGGAGATGTCTTTACCTTTAAAGAACGGACCGTCACAGTGCGCACAGTAAGCCACGCCTTGACCTATGTTTTCATCTTCACCAGGGACACCAAGCTTACGCCACTGCGCACCAGTCGCCAAGATAATACTACGCGTCTCAAACGTCTCACCCGTGTTTAGGTTGATGGTGTAGTTTTCTTCTGCCGTCTCACCGATTTCTTTGACACTAACGTGTTCTTTGAGCGTGATATTATACTCATGCAAATGCTTTTCAAAATTTGCCGACAGTTCAGTTCCCGTTGTTAAAGGCACAGAGATTAAGTTTTCGATATCTTGGGTGTCTTTCACCTGCCCACCAATACGGTCAGCGACCATGGTTACTTTTAAACCTTTACGAGCGGTATAAATCGCGGCGGCAACACCAGCTGGACCCGCACCAATAATGGTGACATCTTGCTGCTCGAGTTGCTCAGTATCATCACTAGCCTCGCTTAACAAATCAGGAAATTGCTCTTGCAACTTCTCAATCAATTTTGCCGTGTCAATAAGACCATTGGCAAATGGCTTACCATTTAAAAATACCGCTGGTACCCCTTGGATATTATTGGCATCGACTTGCTCTTGGAATAATGCACCATCGATCATCTCATTACTGATGTCATCGTTCAGTAGCGCAAATTGGTTCAGCGCTTGCACCACTTCTGGGCAGCTGTGACAAGATAGCGATACATAAGTCTGAAACTGTAACGGCTTATTAAAGCGCTTAATCAGTTTTTGGATACCCTCATCCAATTTTAGCGTATGACCACCCGCCTGCAAAATTGCCAAAATTAACGAGGTAAATTCGTGCCCACCCGGGATACCACTGAATACGATACCGGTGTCAGTCAACGTGTCATCAGCATGGCTGACGACTTTAAAGCTAATGGGGCTTGGCAGACTGTCATCATTGGTTGACGCATCAAAATTAATCTTGTCCGTAGTGCCTGCAACTTTAGTTAAGAAATCAATCAATTCTGCACGTTTTGCATGCTCACCGCTGCCCAATACAAAGGTAATTGGACGGGTCATGTTTTCGCTATAACTTTTTACAGCATCTAATAAACTTTTATCTATCATGTTTGTTCCTCATCATTACTGAATATGTAACGGCAACGGTTATATTGCACGTTTAAGTAGGAAATACTTGGTACTAATTATTTTATCTGACACGTTATACGTAATAGGCTTATGCCCTTTGATGGCTCTATTATCATAGGTTTAGCGATTTTGGGCAAGCGGAGAAACTCAAACCTTACGTTTTATAAAACCAATCATAAATAGGTATAATAAATTAAATTTAAATATATAGACAGATAATAGCCATGGTATCTAGTGATTTTTTTCGCTACAATCGAGTAAGACAGATAAGAAAAATTCCTATTTGTCTCATTGCAGATTCGCTGTTATGCATGCTTTTATGTATATTTATTAAAGGCATTTTCTGCTGGTATTAAGCCTTATCGCTGTTTCTGAATGTTGAACACACTTCAACTAATACCATTCACAAAAATTAGAGTAGCAAGGAAAACGAGTGTAAGTACTACGTCTTGTGGACTAAACGAGTTTGAAGCCGCTAATCGTACTTTTTGGGTTTGGTATAAGATAGCGGCTTGGCTTAATCAAAATCAAGTCTCAAAATCATAGCAATTCATCACAGCAATCTTCACTACCATGCGCCAGTGCTTAACGCATGACAGCGCTTCATAACAAGGATGACCACATGAGAAAGACTGATACATGGCAAGACAACAGAGAAATTATTGCCGAGCTGAAACAAAAAGACAGCCACTTTGCGAGTATTTTTGATGAGCATACTAAGCTGGATCAACAAATCAATCAGCTTAATAAAGATGCGGTTCAAAACGCCAGCCGCGATGATGAAATTGAGCAAATGAAAAAGCGCAAACTACAGCTCAAAGATGAAATATATAAGATAATTGATAAAAACAAACTGCAATCTCACGCCTAATACTGAGCTTATAATAGACATACGAATATAAAAGCATTTTAATGAGATAACATAAAAAGACCCCATCAACCATTGCTGATAGGGTCTTTTTTTAAGTTGTTATTTAATACTTTTTCTAAATATTAAAAATCAAACCTAATAGCTTTTACTAGTCTAGGCAGCTGCTTAGATTTTACCAACTAGGTCAAGGCTTGGTTTTAGTGTTTCTTGACCGGCTTCCCAAGCTGCTGGGCAAACTTCGCCGTCGTTTTCACGAACGTATTGTGCTGCTTTTACTTTACGCAACATGTCTTTTGCGCTACGGCCGATACCGCCAGCATGAATTTCAGCAACTTGGATCAAGCCGTCTGGATCTACTAGGAACGTGCCGCGCTCAGCAACACCAGCATCTTCAACCATGACGTTAAAGCCACGAGTGATTTTACCAGTAGGATCGCCAATCATTGGATAGTTTACTTTACCGATTGCTTCTGAAGAGTCATGCCATGCTTTATGAGTGAAATGCTTGTCAGTTGATACGGCATAGACTTCTACACCCAGACCTTTTAGCTCGTCATAATGAGCGGCCATGTCTTCAAGCTCGGTTGGGCAAACGAAAGTGAAATCTGCTGGGTAAAATAGGAAGATTGCCCAGCCGCCTTTTACGTCTTCTGATGTGATGGTTTTGAACTCACCATTTACAAACGCTTCTGCTGAAAACTCTGGGATTTCTTGATTGATAATAGACGCCATGATTGGCTCCTTTTTAGATTGATTGATGTTAAATTGATTAAAGGTTATTTGTATGATTGTTTCTATTAACCCTTTTGTTATCTGGGCTACCTGACAAACTATACGCGAATTCTATGGTTAATCCAGTTAAAAGTTTTTAATGTGATGTTTTGTTTTATTAAACTTGTTAAACTATTCTATCTAATTTTAATCATCAGTGTATGATTGGTAATGGCTATCCCAGAAAGGATAACTAGGTATAATAGAGTGTGTTAAAAGCCCATTAAAAGAGAGGTTTTATGATTACCTTACGACAGCTTGAATTTGCCTTAGCCGTTGCTAAGCACCGCCATTTTAAACGTGCTGCTGAAGACTGTAATATCTCCCAGTCTGCACTCAGCTTGGGCATCGCAGAGTTAGAAAAGCAACTGGATACCCAGATTTTTGAGCGCAATAACAAACAAGTTCTCATCACCCCTATTGGAGAGGACATTCTCACTCGGGCGCAGCGGGTGTTTTCTGAAGTGAGCGACTTGACCACGCGTGCACAAAGCCATCAATCGCCACTTGCTTACCCTATGACAGTGGGTATTATTCCAACGATTGCACCTTATCTATTGCCAAAAGTGCTACCAGCGCTGCGAGAGCATTACCCAGAGTTTCGTATGACCATCGTGGAGCAGCAAACGGAGCGCTTGCTCGAACAAGTGCGCTACGGTCATATTGATACGGCTATTATTGCGCTACCTTATGCGGTCGATGGTTTGCACAGCTTTGAGTTTTGGAGCGAGGACTTTTTTGCCGTATTTCCAAAAGACGATGTACACGCCAAGCTTGAAACCATTAATGCCGATGAGCTAGAGACTGCTAATCTTATGTTACTCGGCGAAGGGCATTGCCTAACCGATCAAACTTTATCTGTCTGCCATTTTGACCGTGCGCAGATGAAATCAAGCTTTTCGGATGCCAGCTTAAATACGCTTATTCAAATGGCATTGGCTAATATGGGTACAACCTTGGTACCAGAAATGGCGCTCGATCAACTACATCTACAAAATCAAAATGCGGTCGCAGTACCATTGGCAGAGGAAGGCCCGCATCGTCATATCGCCTTTGTCACTCGTTTAAATTATGCTCGTGTTGATGATGTGAGTTTGTTAGGAGATGTCTTTAAAAAGGCTTTTGAAGAAGCTGCTAATAAGAAATAAATAGTGAATTGTGAGTGATAACAAACCATAGAAAACTGGGTTAAATATGGACGATGTTTTGCAAATAAACTCTACGCTTAGCAATGATTTTGCCCGACACTTGGCTGCTGTAAATAGTGATATGACGCCAGCAGAATCAAGCATGCTGTGGCAAGATATTGCGAGCCGTTATAACGAACCACAGCGCGCTTATCATAGCTTGCAGCATATCCAGCAGTTATTTGCACAGTTTGAAAAGATAAAACAGCACCTTTATGAGCCAAATATTATTGCCTTAGCGTTGTACTATCATGATGTGATATACGACCCAACCCGCTTAGACAATGAGTTAAAAAGCGCAAAATATGCAGTAGAGGCGTTAAGTAAATATATAGACGATGAGAAACGCCAGCATATTTACAAACTGATCATGATGACTGCTAGCCATCAAATCGACGAATTGGCAGATTCTAACAAAAGCAGCGATGCCGCTTATTTATTAGATATGGACTTAAGCATTTTAGGTGCGCCTTGGGTTGAATATGAGAAATACGCGCAAGCCGTACGCCAAGAGTATGCCTATGTCTCAGATATAAAATATCGTGCTGGTCGAGCGTCAGTCCTAAACAGCTTGTTAGCGCACCCAACACTATATATAACGGACTATTACTACGAACGTTTAGAAACAAAGGCTCGAATCAATATCAAGCGTGAGATTACGCTTTTACGCGCATCTTGATTAATAACTCACTACCCTGTCGCGCAGGATGCGAGTTATAGCTCGGCGCCATAATCTCTATATCAAAATGAGACTCAAAATGCTGTTGGTACTCAGCTTTCGTACCACCAAACGGTGGTTCTTTTCGCCCAAAGTCTTTATCAAACAGTAAACCAACCAGCTTCCCTTTAGGTTTGAGCAGGGCTGCCATTTGCCGGACATACTCATCACGGCGCGTAGGATTGATCGCACAAAAAAACGTTTGCTCGAGCACCCAATCAAACTGGTATTGCTCAGGCGATAAGTTAAAGAAATCTGCGCAGATGAGATGCTCAGCTGGAAAATCAGGATAACGCTCAGCGAAGGCCTTAATCGGTGCAGGTGCAAAGTCAACCAAGGTGACATTGGTAAAGCCTTGCTCATGCAAATAGCCAACCTCGTAAGCATTACCCGCACCCGGTACTAATATAGCCTGATCTTTAGCAGACTCAGGTAACTGGTCAATATAAGCTTTGAGTGGCGGTGATACCTGCCCCATATCCCAACCAATACTGTCTTGCTCATAACGCTGCTGCCAAAAATCTGCTTGATTAACGTTTTCCATATGCCGTCCTTGTCTATATTCAGTTCTATATAAAATGGATACGGTGTCAGACTCGCTTAGCCTACGACTTGTAGTACTTTCACTCGCCTTCCTTGCATCCAAACTATATTGAACAGACTCTATAGTCAGTGAAAAGTAAAATCGATACATCACGTACTGTAGGTACAGTTTTTTCTAGCTTGCTGTGCCTACGCAGACAGAGGCTACAAAAAAACTATACCAACAGTATCGTAGCGTTTTTAAAGTATTTTAACTATATAATACTATTATTTAAACGGTACAATTCGTACCGTTATGACTTATCATATCAGGTCTATTAAAATTATGGATACTATTTACGTGAGGCGTTTAATCGAGCTGACCAGACTTACCTGCCAGCATGTCATGCCACTGCCGATAATCAGGCATCGCCGTCGCTACCGTTTGCCAAAACGCAGCGCTATGATTGGCATGATGCAAATGACATAGCTCATGGACAATGACGTATTCGGTGCATTCAATAGGATAGGCAGGTAAGTAGACCGACAGCCAAATTCGGCACGCGCGTGTATTGCAACTGCCCCAGCGTGTGTGCATTTTTTTAAGACGGACTTCATTGGCCTGAGCACCAACGATCGGTTGCCATTTTTCAAATAATGCAGGGAATACTGTAGTGAGATGTTTGTGATAATACGCAATTTTTTCATCGTGGCTTAAAGCGAACGGCTGCGTGATACCCCATAATAAAAGCGGGCTATCGGCAGCTGAAGATTCCGACGCAGTGCTTTGTTTGCGCTGATATTGCTCTAACACTTGGTCGTGGTTTTCGATTGCCCACGATACTCGGCTGGTAATAGACTGCGCCATTTGCGCTGGGCTAATAGACAGAGGTACAGATACCATTAATGTATAAGGTTTTAAGCGAAAATTGATATTTTTAACCCGCTTTTTGGTCACCTGTAACTCAATGCCTGATGCTGCCAAACGCTGAACGGCACTCTCTAGCAAAGAGCTATTGTATTCTGCTAGCACAGTCATGCTCAAAGCGCTTGTAAATGGTTGTCAAAAGACATCATATGACGTTTACTGTCTTTGGCGATAGTTTCATTTGCAGCGACGTTTGAGCTTGGTATGGCTAAATCACTGACATCCAGTCTGCTTAATTGCCCTTGCCCATCGCTAACGATAAAGCCTGTTTCGTGAGCTTTATTAGAGATATCGTTGGCTGTTTTGTTGGCATAAATAGACGCACCCGCACAATCTGGCAAGCTGACAGCATCAACTAATGTACGAGTATTTAAATCATAAATCGCCGCACAGCCACCAATTGGCGTGGTCACACATAATAGATTACGTTGACTATCAACCGCCACACTAGCGATATATTGGTGAAAGCGTTGCCATTGATTATTTGGCATGGTTAAAGGTTTAAAATCGGTATCACCACGTTTATGCGTCAATACCAATGGCACATTGATATGTCGCTCACCTTGGAATTGAATACCAACCATCACCGTGCCATCGTTATGCATGGCTAAATGGCGTACGCTCATTTGATTATGTTTAGGCGTAACTTGCTCAAGCAATGTTCCATCATGACGGTTTAAGTACACCAACGATGGCCGCATGCTGTCTAGGTTTAACTCTTCACGAGACGCTTGCTCAGTCTTAATACCACCATTAGCAATTACCAAGGTGTCACCATCAGGATGCATGATAAGCTCGTGTGGTCCAATACCATGAGAGTCAAATTCTGCTACTTTTTGATAATCTCTATGAGCGTCATAAATACCGATTTTACCATCTAGGGTCTGTGTGTCGTTTTCGGTCACATATAGCGTTGAGCCATCTAGGCTATAGCAAGCATGACCATAAAAATGACGGTCAGCGGACGCTTTAATAGCGAGTTTAACTTGCCCTGTTGCCGTATCGAGCACCCAAAACTTCTCACTGGGCCGACGCCCCATGACTACCACGTCCCGATTTTCATTATTATGGCTAGTTTCATCTTGAGAACTAACGACAGGCTGAACAACAATATCATGGACACGTTCAGGCATAGTGGTTTGCCACACAATCTGCCGATCGGCATCAATACCAACCACGCCGAAGCTATGTTCGTTATTGATGTTATGCTCGTTATGATTGACATCGCCACTATCATTTTTTGCTAATACGATATCTTTTGGCATTGACGCCACACCGCTGACCCAACAGACAGGACGCGCTAGCATGGTGGTAGTATGTATTGCGCTAAAATCAGTAACGTTATGATGATGACTAATAGCATCAGTATTTATTGGCTGCTGATACGCCTGTTGCCACGCAACCTTCGCTTGCTGATAAGCATAGCGACAGCGCGCTAGCTTTGAGTTTGTTAGCTTAAGTTTTGCAGTTCGGGGTTTCGATAGCAGCGATAGATTCAACTGTGAGCGAACTCCTGACACATAGTCTTGTAAGCTGGCATCAGGCTGACGACGCTGACGATAGCCATGATGCATACCAACCAGTGTTGCCGTACCGACAGCTGCTAGCAAAGAGGTGGTTAGCAGCTCACGGCTTAATGAATTTGTTGCTAGCTCATTTGAGCGCTCAGATTTCTTGTCCATCGAATTTTCTGTATCTGCTTTGATAGTAGACATTATTTAATCGCCATCGGTGCTATTAAAGCCCACACGGATACCAAGTGTCGGAATTAATTGACGTTTAATCAGACGCGTAATGGTGGTGAGATGATCATACAGCTCTTGCTGGGTGGCTTTATCAGCAGTGGCTAAGTCTTCTGGCATTTGTGCTAACAATGTCGTGGTATCAGCAAGCGCCGTCGATAGCTTATCAGCCACGTCATTGTCATTACTATTTCCCAAGATAGCGGTTAAGACTGGATCTGTCATCGCTTTATTCAAGGTCCCTAACTTAGCATTGATAATTGCACGGCTTTGGCCCGCGGTCGCAGCTGGCAAATGACCTTTCGCCTTGCCGGTTAAGCCAAGCGGCTGATCAATAGCGGTAGATTTCATGGTCTCAATCAGTGATAACAATGAATTAAACCATTGATTCAAACCTTGGTCGCTTTCCGCTGTTTTATCAATCGCCAATAAATCAGTGGCATTCTGCTGCCAGTCCTCCTCGATATCTTTTAGGCGTGTACTCAAAGCACTACTAGCGCTAATGACATAAGCGCACTGTCCAGCATCTAGGCTATCATTGGCGAATAGCGCTTCTTCTAATCCTGGTACACCTTGGACAATGGCGCTCTCATTAGCGAGCTGCTCAGCGGTCAGTTTAGGATTGGCAGCAATCAAATCTGCAACCCCTTTGTGTACCAAACCACGTTCGTCAGGATAGTAGTTGATGTATAGATTGCTCATGCTCTCAGTCGCAGGACCGAAGTTAGTCATCTCGGCACTCGCCCATGCTTGCGCTAATACTAACCATTGGTCACGCAACGCTTGTAACTCATCACCGCTGACCGGCGCTTGCTGGCAGTTTTTTTGTGCTAAATCATGCAATAGATCACTTTGCTTAGCCGCGTCAGCATAGGCAGGAACGACCATTTCATTTGCCACATGAGTTAGGTAGGTTTTTTCAGTATCGGCGCTGATGTCAACAGTGGTAATTTTTTTCTCGCTATTATTATCAGTACTGGCTGAACCTTCACTAGTTTTAGGTTCAGCGCTATCTTGTGCGACTTGGCTGTCTACATCTGATGCTTTATTCTCATCAGCAGGTTTCACACAGCTGATAAGCAATCCAGCGCTTAAAGCAGATATCGCCATTGCTAGAGCATGGTTTATTTTCATAAATTTCCCGGTAATTGGATAAATAATTATTTAAATTATTGTAGCTAATATTTAATTTGGAAGATGGCTTTATTTATAGTCGTTAATAACCATTGATTGCCACATTAAAAAAACGTTCAATCACATCACTCTTATAATGATCGCAAAAATGCATTCAATTCAGCACGCCCTTGCTTATCAAGTTTGAGCACTTTTTTCTGCTGCTCTTTGGCTTCGCCGCCATGCCACAATACCGCTTCCATCAGCGTGCGAGCACGACCATCATGCAAAAATGTCGCTTGTGAGTCTACGGTTTGGGCGAGACCAATACCCCATAAAGCTGGTGTACGCCATTCATAAGAGTTGGCTAAAAACTCAACTTGTAAATCTTTTGATGGTAGCTTGCCCGCGATAGTACGATCAGCAAGATCATCACCCATATCATGTAGCAGCAAATCTGTATAAGGATAAATCACTTGGCCATGTTGCTCAATATGGTCATCGTCAGTTTTTGGCAACTGATATCTTGGCGTATGACAGCTCTGGCAACCCATATCATAAAAACGTTTTTTGCCCGCAAGCACCAGTTCATCATCGGCATTACGGCGATGCGGTACCGCCAAATTACGAGTATAGAACTCCACAAACTGTGCCACCTCGTCATTGACTTCGACGGGTGGCTTATCATTGCCTTGCTCGTCAGCGCCCGTTGTTGCATTCATACATGCAGTTTGCGTCGGCATACAGGATTCATTGGGACGAATATTTGAGGTTAAACCCATGTCTTCATTGAAGGCGCTTTGGTTTTGGGTGATTAATTTGGTTTGACCTGCTTTCCAGCCAAAGCGTCCTAGTGCAACTTTGCCCGTTTGTGGATCCATGACCCAATTAAACTTGCCTTTAATATCATTGCCATTTTTACTGTTGTTAGCCGCTTGTTTTTTAATATCTGCATCAGGTATTTGCTCCAGTAATCCGAGCCCAATCATTGGCAAGGCGATACGCGGCGACACCATCAGCTCATCATCAAATTTCCCATAACCAGGCTTGGTTAAGTTAAAGGTGGGTGCACGCAATGTCTCGACATGACCATCGGCAAAGGTGACCGGTTTATCTGCCCACTGTACCGCAATTCTCGCTTCGGCAGGCACCCCTTGAATACCACGATCTTGCAGTTGACCACCATACATAGGATGGACGACTTTTTCGATCAATGAGTTTTGTAGTTGCTGACGCTGCTCGTTCGTAGTCGCTGGCATAGCGAGACGAATGAGCAAACTGTCTGCATCATCTTCGCTAGTCATCGGCGCATGACCGCGACCGTCTTTTATGTGGCAAGACTGGCACGCTGCGACATTGAACAATGCACCAAGACCATCTCGGCTGTCCGTACTGGCAGGCGCAATCACCCACGGCTGACGAAAAAACGCATTGCCAATAAAAAAAGAGCCTTTACGTGATGCGGTTATATTCGATGAAGGTTTAGAGTAACTCTCAGCACTGCTAATACTGATGCCTGTGTCGCCACCTTGCTTAATCTCTTGCGGATCAAAGCTTGCTAGTTGTTGCATAGACACACCCGCGAGCGCTTCTATGGTTTGAACTCGTTCAGGCGCCAATACTTGATTTTGCCCATTATCTATGGCTGTTTTTTCATTATTAGAAGTGCCATCAGAAACACTGTCAGTCGGCTGGCAGGCGCTAAGTGATAGAGCGCATAGAATGCCAAAAGTAAGCTTGGCTGGCACAGTTTTAGGGATAAAGGCAGAGTAAAACGAGGCAGGTTTTTGAACTGTTGAAACATTCGTGGTGTTCATAGAGTACCTTAGTTTTATTCATAGAGCCCCTTAGTTTTAATAGCCTTTTAGTTTTAATAGGGGCTGTATAGAATTGGGAGATAGTTGAAAAAAATAAGCAACGCCTTACACTCTTGTTTACCACAACAAAGAGAA
>NZ_RRYW01000264.1 GCF_014861365.1 Psychrobacter sp. FME6 | reverse complement strand
TGTCAATTATGGCTATGTCTGATGCCAGCATACTTTTTAGAACACCACCAAATATGATAACAATCAGCTTTGTACGTACTAGCAACGCAGCAATTTTATGCCGATGCTCTTGAGCTAATGCTACAAGCTCGTTTTTGGCCCGTATAAGTGGTTCTATTATACCAGTCTGCTATAAATGGTGTATTAATAGGTTTGAAGGGTGAGATAGCTGGTTCCGCTAGGGTATACCAATTAATTTACTTTTTCTCATACGGCTGTCCTAAATAGAGACCATCCCGAATTCTGTGTAACTGCCGTTTAGATTAAATGCTTGCTGATAC
>NZ_RRYW01000053.1 GCF_014861365.1 Psychrobacter sp. FME6 | reverse complement strand
CTTTTACATCAATTATGGCTACGTCTGATGCCAGCATACTTTTTAGAACACCACCAAATTATGAAATGGCAAGGTAGGCGTGGCAGTTCTAACGTACGCTCAAGCAGTGGCGGCGGTAAGATGATCGGCGGCGGTATTGGCGGTATTATTATTGCTGGTATTTTATGGTTGGTATTTGGGGTAAACCCCATGACCGCCTTGCAAACCGGTCAAGTGGTTGCGGGTGGTGGCAATAACACCTCTACTGAGCCTGCAACCAGTGACGACCGTGATACGCAGTTTGTAAAAGTCGTATTGGCAGATACCGAAGAAGTTTGGCATCAGGTGTTTAATGAAGCGGGCAGTACCTATAAAGAGCCGTCTCTTATACTATTCAATGGCCAAGTCAGCTCAGCTTGCGGTAGTGCTAGCGCGGCAACCGGTCCTTTTTATTGTCCAGGTGATCAGACCGTCTATTTAGATACCTCATTTTTTGTAGAAATGCGTCAAAACCTTGGTATTTCTGGTGATATACAAGGCTCAGGGGACAGCGAAAACCAAGGTAAAGCGGGCGATTTTGCCCAAGCTTATGTTATCTCGCATGAAGTTGGTCATCATGTACAAACCTTATTAGGCATTACTCAGCAGGTGAATGAAGCCAGCCGCCAAGTGACACGGGCACAAGCAAATAAACTGTCTGTATTGCAAGAGCTACAAGCAGATTGCTTTGCTGGTGTTTGGGCACAGCGCAATCAGGAGCGCGTACAGTTTTTGGAAGCGGGTGATATCGATGAAGCTATTAATGCCGCAGGCCAAATTGGCGATGATCGCTTAGCACAGGCGAGTGGTGGAGCAGTGGTGCCTGATAACTTCACCCATGGCACCAGTCAACAGCGTGTGCAATGGTTTACGCGTGGTTTAGAGAGTGGCAGCGTACAGTCTTGTGATACTTTTAGTGGGGCGTTATAAAGCAGGTTATACCAAACCTAAAAAGTACGATTAGCTGTGTCAAACTCGTTTAGTCTACAATGCGTAGCACTTGCACTCGTTTTCCTTGCTACTCTAATTTTTATGAATGGTATAGTCAGTGAGAAGTAATATCGCTACATCACGTACTGCAGGTACCGTTTTTTCTAGCTTGCTGTGCCTACGCAGACAGAGGCTGCAAAAAAACTATACCCGCAGTATCGTAGCGTTTTTAAAGTATTTTAACTATATTAGTTATAAAGTGAGTGGTTTATTAATCAGGCAACCAAATGCCACGCACAAAAAAACCTGCAATTAATTGCAGGTTTTTTTAGGACTAAATACTTATCGAGATAAAGTAAAGTCTTAATAAATATTTATCTAAAACCAATTATCTGGTTTGGTCAAGGATATAAGCACCTGCACCACCTAGTGCAGCGCCACCTAGTGCGCCACGAGCGATGTCTTTACTGTTGCCGCCACTCTTGATAAGAGCGCCTGCAGCAGCACCAGCACCAGCACCTTTAGCAGTATTGCTTAAACCAGTGTTGTAGCCGTTAGATGCACAGCCGCCCATGATTAGAGCTGAGCTAGTAAGAGCAGTCATTGCGATAGTTTTAGCAAATTTCATGTTTTCACCTATTAATTGATTAAGTTTAAAATAAAGTACTCATCTTATGATAATCATCAATTGAGTACGGTCAATCTGTGTCAGGTATTCGAATGTCTTAAATAAGGTCACTTCAAATTAAAATCACTTCAAATAAAATTACTTTCCTAAATACATTCATACTAGGTCTAATGTTACCTGATTAGTATATATTTGGTCGTAGTAGAAACGCTAAGCTTTGCAAGCGAGATGTAAATGATGTTGCCATTATATGTCATTGGTAGGGGTTTCATTTAGGTTTCTTGTATTCATAGGGATAATACGCTAACTGTTTTTTAGGTTTCACGTAAAAGAATCCAAAAAAAAGACTGCACTAGAGCAGCCTTTTATAATAGAAACACCATTAGAATCACTATCTAGTTTTGAGATTTGCGTTTCATTTGTTCAAAAAATTCATCATTGGTCTTCGCCTCTTTTAAGCGATCCAATAAGAACTCAGTTGCTTGTACGCCATCCATTGGTTGTAGAAGCTTGCGTAGAATCCAAACTTTACGTAATTTGTCTTCATTGAGCAGACGCTCTTCGCGGCGTGTACCAGATTTTTTGATATTAATGGCAGGGAAAATACGTTTTTCAGCCAAATCACGCTCAAGCGTAATCTCTTGGTTTCCCGTTCCTTTGAATTCTTCGAAGATGACGCTATCCATTTTACTGCCAGTATCGATTAGTGCACTGGCAATGATAGTCAAGCTGCCGCCTTCTTCGACGTTACGAGCGGCACCAAAAAAGCGTTTTGGACGCTCTAACGCATTGGCATCCAAACCACCGGTTAATACTTTGCCCGATGAGGGAATAACGGTGTTATAAGCGCGGGCAAGGCGAGTAATAGAATCCAATAAGATAACAACATCTTGTTTGTGCTCGACCAAACGCTTGGCTTTTTCGATGACCATATCCGCAACTTGTACGTGACGTTGTGGCGGTTCATCAAAAGTCGAAGCGACGACTTCCCCGCGTACTGTGCGTTCCATCTCGGTCACTTCTTCTGGACGCTCATCAATCAATAGTACAATAAGGTAGCATTCAGGGTTGTTACGGGTAATTGACTGGGCGATGGTCTGTAGCAACATCGTTTTACCCGCTTTCGGCGGGGCAACGATAATAGAGCGTTGACCTTTACCGATTGGGGCGATTAGGTCAATGATGCGGCCAGTCAAGTCTTCAGTCGTACCGTTACCGAGTTCTAACTTTAGCTGCTCAGTTGGGAATAGCGGCGTTAAGTTTTCAAAGATAAGTTTATGACGTGAGCGATCTGGCGTATCAAAGTTGATTTCGCCAACCTTTAATAGTGCAAAATAACGCTCAGAATCTTTGGGTGGACGAATCGTGCCAGCGATACTGTCACCCGTTTTGAGACTGAAACGGCGAATTTGGCTAGGGCTGACATAGATATCATCAGGACCTGCTAAATAAGAGCCTTCTGATGAGCGCAAAAAGCCAAACCCGTCAGGAAGAACCTCAAGCACACCATCACCATAAATGGCCTCACCATTACGGGCATGGGTTTTTAGGATAGCAAAAATAATGTCTTGTTTACGGCTACGTGCCATATTATCAAGACCCATTTCCTTGGCTATAGCCAATAGCTCAGCGATTGATTTTTTCTTTAATTCAGTTAGATTCATAGATAGGTCATTAGCAATTGATCAGATGAGAGATGCCATTAGTAGCACAAGTCACGACAGTGATTAAAACAACGATATTATGGCGATAGAGGGTGTGTGCAGTGCTGGAATTTATGTAGTCTTGGTATTGTGTCTGCTTATGTATGCATTGCAAGCGTTTGATGCAAGGTTATAAATAAGGAGGATAAAGAGGCTACATAAGAGTCTGCGCCAAAAACTCAATATCAGTAATTGTATTTAGTCATTTCGTTAAGTAATGGTGTTTATAATGACGACTGTGTTTTTGTTGATAAACACGAGGAGAATAGCGACAAGATACTTAGGAAAACTGTTAGTTTTCTCTTGTCAGCAGACTATACGGTCTTCACAATAGTGTTGTCAATGAGTTTTGCCAAAAAAGTCATATAATTGAGTTTTTTGCATAAAAAACCAGCAAAAAAGCCATTGTCTCAGGGAGATAATGGCTTTTTCGTTTATTCTATTTGTAGCTGTGCTTGCGTAAAAACATCCGAAACAAGCTTATACCATCCACAAAAATTAGAGTAGCAAGGAAAACGAGTGTAAGTACTACGTCTTGTAAACTAAACGAGTTTGCAGCCACTAGTCGTACTTTTTGGGTTTAGTATTATTTTAATTTACAGATGCTTGTCTAGTACTTTTGCCAATTCCGCTTTTGGCTGTAAACCCATGACAGAATCAACTTTTTCGCCACCTTTAAAGACAAACAAGGTTGGAATGTTACGGATACCAAAACGGCTGGCCGCTTGTGGGTTATTATCCACATCGACTTTAACGATTTTGACTTTGCCTTGGTATTCAGTCGCTAGATCTTCTAAGATAGGCGCGATGGCTTTACAAGGCCCACACCACGTTGCCCAAAAATCTACCAGTACTGGCACGTCTGATTGCAATACGTCTTGGTCAAAGTTTGCATCGGTGGTATTTACAATAAGGTCTGACATAGTTTTATCTCTCTTGTTTTATTATTTCTATCGCCACTCATCAACTTATATATTGGTTTCATAATAGAATGATGAGTGGCCAAAGAATCGTTTAGAAGTGGTGAAAATGTGCCATTATATTAACATGTTTGCCCAGCCTTAACAGATGCAGGCTGGTTAAATTGTTTAACAATTACTATTAGCACAATAAATCGAAACATAACAACACAGGTTATGTTTTATCTGTCACTTGTATCCATAATCTCTATTGAAAAATAAAATTTGAATCAATTAATATAAGTAGTTCACTCTATGCCTTTTACCGATAAAGAAATTGACGCCCTTAATATTCAAGAAAAAGCCCGCCCATTTGAGTTTTTTCAAGCATTTGCGCAAGAAATTACCGTCTACGAAGACGATGATATTTGGGTTGTCGATAAACCGGCAGGTCTGTTAAGTGTCGATGGTAAAACACTCAAGGTTAGTTTGCTTGCTCGACTGGAGCGCGCCAATCCAGCGGTGAAATTGATTCATCGCCTCGATATGGATACCTCGGGATTGCTGATCTTTGCCAAAAACGCTGCGGCTCAAACCAATATCAGTAAGCAGTTTATTGAGCGTTTGCCTCAAAAGAAGTACCAAGCACGGGTGTTTGGTGAGTGGGAGAGTGTGGGGGCAACAGGCAAAATATCAGTGCCAGTACGCTATGAACCAAGCACAAAACCGCGCCATATTGTCGACCCTAATTGGTCAAAGCACGCATTAACGCTGTATGAAGTACTGGCACATGAACAATGCAACGGTCAGACAGTCACGCGAGTGCTGTTAAAGCCAGTGACTGGTCGCAGTCATCAGTTGCGCGTCCATATGGTACACGTCGATCATGTCATCATTGGCGACCCTATTTATGCCGAAGGCAGCGCGTTAGATATTGCGCCAAGGCTCAATTTACATGCCCAACAATTACGCCTCAAACATCCCACGCTGGGCGCATGGATGGATTGGGAAAGCCCTAGTCCTTTTTAAAGTTAATCATTTTAAAGTCAGTCATGCAAAGACAAGGATCGTATTATGCTTGATATTACTACCGCTAAGCAGGCCGTTAAAAAACACTTTAAACCCAAAGAAACTTCGACAGGCTTGCCTGCAGATTATGAGGTGCTGGTATCGCAGGCATCAGTATGGCTTGTCATCTCCAGCAACAGGTGGCGCAAAAACGTCATCCACATTTTTTTAATCATAAGCACTCTAAAAAGAAACTGCGAACCAAAAAAAATAATAGTCAGCGCTTTTTAATCATAGAAAAGCGAGCCGATTTGGGTGGTACATGGGATTTATTTACCTATCCTGGTATTCGTTCTGATTCTGATGCGCTGACCTTTGGTTATAGCTTTCGCCCATGGCTCAACCATAGAATGCTGGCAAAAGGCGACGATATTAAAAACTATATCGCTGACACTGCACGCGAGTTTAAGGTGGTAGAGCACATTCGCTATCAGCACGAGCTGCAGCAGTTATCGTGGTCAAGTAGTAGCCTGCAATGGACCGCGTTGATTAAAAATCATATTAGTGGCGAAGTATTTAACCTAAGCGCAAACTTCGTGGTCGGAGCGACTGGTTATTATGATTATGAGACTGGCTATCGTCCTTACTTTAAAGATGAAGAAAATTTCAAAGGTGAGATTGTCCATCCACAGCATTGGCAAGATACGGCCTATGATGATAAAAAAGTAGTCGTCATCGGTAGTGGAGCGACAGCAATGACGCTGATACCAGCGTTAGTTGATAAAAATGGTAAACAATGCGCGCGCCACGTTACTATGCTGCAACGCTCACCGACTTATGTAGCCAGCGTACCGGGCGATGATCATGCGCTTGATTTGCTATCAGGTAAGTTCTCTCCTTTGTCAAAAGCGCAGGCCTATACCTTGCTACGCACGCGCAATGTACTGTTTCAACAAGGGGTCTATCGAGCTGCGCTTCACGCACCAAAAATCATGAAAGCGCTGTTAAATCATAGGGTCAAAAAAGAGCTCAAAGGTAGCGGTGTCGATGTTGCCCACTTTAAGCCTGCTTATAATCCGTGGGAGGAGCGTTTGTGTGCGGTGCCTGATAGCGACTTGTTTAAGGCGTTGCATAGCAAGCGCGCTGAGGTCGTTACCGATACGATCAGTCATTTTACCCAGACGGGTATCGCCTTAACATCAGGCAAGCATTTGGATGCCGATATCATTGTCACTGCGACCGGTCTCAAATTACAGATGCTGGGCGGTGCTGCGTTATATGTTGACGGTCAAGCCGTCGATGTAGGTTCGCGGATGACCTATAAGGCGGTGATGCTGGAGGGCGTACCAAATATGGCCATTATGTTCGGCTATACCAACGCTTCTTGGACACTAAAAATCGATTTGGCCTGCCAATATGTCCTGCGCTTACTGAATTATATGAGTAAAGGCAATTATAAAACAGTAGTGGCGCAGGCTAAAAATGAGCATCAGCAAGTAAAGGTGCAGCCAGATACGGTACTTGGCGCGCTATCGGCAGGTTATGTCAGCCGTGCCAAAGATGAGTTGCCGAAACAAGGTGACCGTTATCCGTGGCGCGTCAACAATAACTACCTAACCGATCGTGTCATGCTTAAATACCGTAAAATCAAAGATGAATGGCTGCACTTTACTTGATAGTAACTTGCTAAGCTCTCTAATTCTGTTCGATAAAGTCAGTCACTTGCTTGCTTAGTATTTGCCACAAGGTGTCTTGAGCGCTTTTACTGCCCCAAGCGTTATGCGGGCTAAATATCACCCGTGGATGATTGGCAATGGTTAATAAAGGATCGTCATCGATGACGGGCTCTTGCTCAAAAACATCACTGGCATAGCCGATGATTTGCTCGTTATTGAGCGCATCAGTCAGCGCTTGGCTATCAACGATACCGCCACGGGCGACGTTGACGATGAGTGGTTGCTTGGCCATTTTTGCTAGCGTATCTGCATTAATCAAATGCTGGGTAGCATCATTTAGTGGGCAATGTAAACTGATGACATCAGCACGAGCTAGCACTTCGTCAAAGTCCGTATAGTTGTCATTACGCGGCGCTTGCCCTTGATGCTCCGCCCATAATACCGTCATGCCAAAGGCGCGGGCGATGTCAGTCACGCGTTTACCAATAGTACCGATGCCAATAATACCCAGCGTTTTATCTTCCAAATCTATCAGTGGAATATCAAGTAGGCAAAAATTACCGTTATCAGCCCACGTGCCATCGATGGCTTTATTGTGATAATAGATACCCGCACGCATCGCCGCCAGCATTAACATAAAGGTATGTTCAGGCACGCTTTTTACTGCATAACCGGCGACATTATAAAGCGTAATATTATGCTTGCGACAAGCGTCTTGGTCGACGTTATTCATACCAGTCGCAGTCAGTTGAATGAGCTTAAGCTTGGGTAGTTTGGCAATCACCTCGGCGCTAATTTGGACTTTATTGGTGATAATAATGTCAGCGTCTTTGCAGCGCTCGATCATGAGGTCATTATCTTGTGGCGTATCATTATAAGTAATATAGTCAGTCACACCAGTCGGCGCTGGCAATTTGACATTATCAGAAAAAGTACCTTTATCTAAAAAAACGGCTTGCATGATGATTCCTTATCTCGTTGTTATTGTAAATGGGCTCTGGTTATTATCGGCTTAATGTAGCACGTTGCTGTATTTAGTCAAAAGTACAAAGCAAAAAACCTCTACTTCAGCTTGGAAGTAGAGGTTTTGTTTTATTGGACAATAATCTTTTATCGCTTATAATGTGATAAATCCAAGCGCTGTAAAGTTATGCGCTTATAAAGAAAAACGCTTACGCAATTTACCAATCAGACTACGTACCCGACTGCTCAAGTCGATGCGAATATCGTTTTCAGGGTCATGCTCTACTTCATAACGTTTGACCAATTCAGGACTGGCTTTGAGTTTCGCATGATGCTGGAACGCACGATTGACGCTGATTTCGAGCAAGCTTGCGCGCATCGGCTTCGGTAAGCAGCGATAAACTTGTCCTTTGTTAATCAAATCAATCAGCAAGCCAGCGTCTTGAAATTCTGTCTGTACCAAGACTACTAAATGCGGCGCGTCTTGTTTTAAGGTAAAGATAATCGGTGCGATATTCTCACCACTGACGTTGATGTCGGTAATACACACACCGATATCTTCGTTCGCCAAATAATCATAAGCCTCTTCTAAACCTTTGGCGTGCAGTACCTTATAACTGTGAGAGAACTGTTTACGGATTTGCTCAATCAGCTCGTCAGTTTCATCGATGACCAATAGCGTTTGCTTATTGTCCGAGCTATCAATTTGGTCGCCATCTTCGTCTGGGTTATAGGTCAAGGCGATTTCGGTGGCACGACCGACGACGGCGAGCAGCTCTTCAGATTTACACGGCTTGGTCAAATAACGATAAATTTCACCATCATTAATAGAACCAATAATGGCATTTAAATCAGCGTAACCGGTCAATAATATACGCATGGTAGACGGTGAGATGTCTTTCACTTCTCGTAATATATCGACACCGACACGCTCGGGCATACGCTGGTCACTGACCGCGACGTGTACATGGTTTTTTTTGATGTAATCGATGTATTCATTGGGATCGGTGGTAATAAAAACGTCATGCGTTTTACGAAACAATAGTTTCATAGAACGTAAAATACGCTTTTCATCGTCGATAAATGCCAGTTTCGGTTTTGGCTCAGTACTGTTTTCTGGTACATTTGAGTCATCTTCAATTTCGATTTCGTTTTCATTGTCATTCATGATGATATCCTTATGATGAATAATGATAATAAAACTGCCAATAATGATTAAAATTAAAAGCCAACCTAGCGCTTACGCAACTAGGTTTTTCTCTGTTAAATCGTTATTAATAGGTAAAGTCAAAGTAAACGTGGTGCCAAGGCCTTCAGTCGATACGGCTTTAATATCGCCATTATGCTGCTCCATAATCTGTTGACTGATGGCCATACCAAGCCCTGTACCTTCACCTGCGCCTTTGGTGGTAAAGAACGGCTCAAATATTTGATTGAGCACTGCTGCATTCATGCCTTTACCATTGTCGCTGACATCGATATAAACATTGTTGTCATCAGCGCGGGTACGAACGTCGATTTTGCCATCAGGGCTTTGGTCTATGGCTTGCGAGGCGTTATTTAACAGGTTGACCAATACTTGATTGATCTGTGACGGTGAGCATTTAACCTCAGGTGTTGGCGCAAAGTCAGTAACAATCTCTTGATGTCTGATAGAGTTACCCGCGATTTTCAGTGAGGCTTCGATACATTCCCGCACGTCGATGGTTTTTACCTTTGATTCATCGAGACGGGCAAAATTGCGCAAGTTAAGTACCATCTCAGTGATCTGTTCGACGCCAAACAACGAATCTTTAATCAGCTCTTTTAGCTCAGCTGACAGGTCATCTTCTTGGATTTCATCAGACGCACTGACAATCTTGGCCAATAATTTGTCGATTTTGCCATTGGTTGCCCCAGCATCCGACTTGATACCTTTTAGCCCTTGTACCAATTCGATCAATTCCTCGTATTGCTCAGTCAACTGACCGATAATCTCAAGGTTATTTTGCACATAAGACAGAGGGGTGTTTACTTCATGGGCGACGCCTGCCACCATTTGACCTAAAGTCGCCATTTTTTCTGAACGAATCAATTGCAGCTGTGAGTTTTTCAGCTCTTTTAGCGTATCTTGCAGCTCAGCGGTACGCTCTTCAACTTTAATCTCGAGCTGTTGATTGATATTGGCAAGCTTCCCTTCATTGGATTGAATTCGATCTAATAGATCATTAATAGAGCCGTTGACCAACCCAATCTCGTTGCGACCTTCAGTGAATTTAACCGAGCTTAGCTTATTGTATTGTTTATTATCGATCAGGTTTTCTGCTTGAGAGATTTTATCGGTGGTCTCTTTTAACGGCTTAAATGCCAAATACGTCAGCATAAAGTAAATGACACCAGCCGTGAGTAATAGCGCCAAAGCGATCCAGTTGATTAAGTTTTCACTCAAGTTATCGGCGATGGCGTTAATTTCAGCATCAGGTTGTACAACGATGAGCTTCCAGTAAGTCTCAGGAATCTCAAAGACATAGGCTTGGCTGCCATTATAGTAACTGTCTTTTGCCAACTCAAAGCTCTGCAATAAGCGGCTATCCATCGCGTTTTGCTGATTCTCACCGTTATTTAAGTAAGCCGCATAATTGACCAAATAATAACCTTTTGCCGTACCAGTTTCGGCTTTATCAAGCGTGGTCAGTACTTGCTGGACTTGTGGCGAGACGCTGGCGGCGACCCGCTCGATAGTCTCGTTACGCTGGGTTTCTAAGAAGTTAAGCACCGGTTGCCAAGCGGGATCTGAGTTGATGACTTGTTTGATATCAAGTGGCGTACCGCTCTCTTCATCGATATAGCTTAGGCGCTCAGGGTTAGACGAGGCGATAACTTTATCACTGTTATCCAATAATAAAATGTAGCCTGAACCCGAGCTTTCGCTTAGCTTTACGATATTTTCTTGCAGCTGATTAAGGGTGAAGTTAACGGTACTGGCGCCCCAAAACTGATTGTCACGCTCGATGGCCACACCGCAGCTCATTGCCAGCTCGCCTTTGGTTTGGGTGGCGCGAACATGGTTCCAGATACAGCTGTCAGGCTTGAGTAGTTTTAAGACGCTAAACCAATCTTCTTGATAATAAGGATTAGCTGGGTTGGGATCGCTTAGTACCGCTTGATAGTCACCGTTTTGACGTACCATCAAAAACGGATGGGTGGCAGTATTAGCCCCAAGCGCACCGTTTTCAGGCCAAATTCCACCACTACCCAATAGGTTGTAATCTCGCTTATCAAAAGCATTGGCCGCACTGGCTTGTAGAATCGCCTCTTGTGGAGGCAAGGTTTGTGCGCTTTGCTGCAATAGCAGCGCACTACGCATCACCCGATTGATATCGGCAGAGATACTATTAACCGCTGTATTACCACGTTCAGCCACCAGTTTTGCGGATTCAAGGCGAATTTTTTCATAGCCTTCTTTATCAACGACATAAACAACGACCGCGAGAACGACCGCAAAAGCAATAAATAAAATAGTAGTAACTTGGGTACTAACTTGGTTGAAAAAACCAACCTTTTTGGAGTCACTCATGGTGGTGTTTGTCCTTGGGATTAGGATGTACAAAGGAGATTGTCAAAGCTATGTGCAGGTTGTAATCAATCATGTGGGATGCGTAAACTTACTTAAAGTGAGATATCAGTTACTACAAAATACTGAACTATTCACTTTCAGGCCTATCACTTTAAATGATAGTTTAATGGACTTCATAAACGTATGATTCATAACTTAAACGACTATAAAAGGTAATATGATGCCCGTAAATACTGGGAGTCATTTAATAAGCGTTCGAGGTTGTTTTTAATAAATCACTTGGAGGACTTAATATAATGTCGGTAGTAAAAAGAAACGTTATATTTCATATGTTAACAATATAGAAACAATTAAATAATAACAATATTTTTTCTTTACTTGCGAGTCGTTATCTTATTGTTTTATAAGACCAACTTATGCTTGGGTTTGGCATATTCTTGTCCAAATTTGCTCTTGAAAAGCCAACTTAATGCACTCATCTAGGCGCTAACGTTATATAATGCTCTGCTGTATCGTCCGACCTAGCCATGAGCTGGCGTTATCCGATATTGCCAATGACTATCAGCATATTAATGATACTGAATGGGTCATTATGGCTCGCATCATTAGCCATCTATTTTCTTATCACCTGAGTACAAAAAGACATCGCCCTATGACTATCTCTATCGCTTCATTGCACAGTACCGAATTCACCGTTGGTCAACGCCATTTATCTGATACGGAGTCCGAGCTGGGCTTAGGGGTGGTCATCGATGTAGATGATCGATGTGTGCATATTCTATTTCCGCAAAGTGAAGAGACGCGTGTTTATGCAAAAAACTCTGCGCCGTTATCGCGCGTGGTGTTTAAAGTTGGCGATAGTATTTCTGATCAAGCCGGTAATACCTATACGGTGACGGCGGTCGAAGAAGTGATGGGCGTACTCAAATACAGTGTCGACGAGCATGAAAAAGGGATAATGGAAACCCGACTGGCGGCCAATATCACCTTAGCAAAACCACTTGAGCGTTTGCTCGCTGGTCGTATTGAGCGTGGTGATTGGTATGAGCTACGCCAAGATATCTTGCGTATGCAATCAGCGCTTGCCGGTCATCCGCTCAAAGGTTTGATGGGTGCACGTGTCGATATTATTGAGCATCAGCTTTATATCGCGCATGAAGTTGGCAAACGTATCGCGCCGCGTGTCTTGCTCGCTGATGAAGTTGGTTTGGGTAAAACCATTGAAGCGGGTCTGATTATTCATCAGCAACTACTGACGGGTAAAGCTGAGCGCGTACTCATTCTGGTACCAGACAGTCTGCAATATCAATGGATGATTGAGCTGCGCCGTCGTTTTAACCTAAATTTTGCCTTGTTTGACTTGGTACGTGCAGCAGCCATTAAAGAGCATGACCCTGAGCAAAACGTTTTTGCTACCGAACAATGTATCATTGCCGGTATGGATTTATTGCTTGACCATCCTGACTTATATGACCAAGCCATGGACGCAGGATTTGATTTATTAGTCGTTGATGAAGCGCATCATCTGCATTGGGATGAAGCGCAAGGCGGCAATGATAAGTATGACTTGATTGTCGACTTTGCCGAAGAAACGGCAGGGGTTATGTTATTGACCGCCACACCTGAGCAGCTTGGGGCACAAAGTCACTTTGCTCGTCTGCGTTTATTAGACCCTGATCGTTTTGATGATTTGGATGAGTTTATTGACGGTCAAGAAGCCTTTGCAGAAACCGCAGCGGTTGCAAGCGTACTAATAGAAGATAAGCCGTTAAATGACGGTCAAATCGCGGCATTAAGCAGTCTGCTAGATATCAGTCTCGATGAATTATCGACGATTAATGATGACGAAAAATTACGTACTTACGCGCTCAATGAGCTACTAGACCGCCACGGTACTGGGCGTATTTTGTTCCGCAATACCCGTGAAAGTGTTAAAGGATTCCACGGACGTAGCAGCCAGCCTTATCCACTGCCATTACCTGAAGCATGGATTGATAGTTATCAAACCAATGGTAAATTGCGTGAGCAGCTATGGGGTGAAGAGAACCAGCCTGATGGTGGCTGGTTAGAAGATGACCCACGTGTGCCTTGGTTGATTGATATCTTAAAAGGCGAGCTTAAGCATAAAAAAGTGCTGTTGATTGCCCGTAGTGGTGCGACCGTTGAGAGTTTAGAGGCGGTATTGCGTCTGCATGCTGGTATCAAAACGGCTATCTTTACCGAGCAAATGACCCTGCTTGAGCGTGACCAAGCGGCGGCGTTTTTTGCCGATAGTGAAGGCGCGCAGATATTGTTATGCTCGGAGATTGGTTCAGAAGGGCGTAACTTCCAGTTTGCAAGCCAGCTGATATTGTGGGATTTACCCGCCAATCCTGATACCTTAGAGCAGCGTATCGGTCGTCTAGATCGCATCGGGCAAACGCAGCAAATTATGCTACATATACCGTATGTACAAGGCACCGCACAAGAGCGCCTTTATAAATGGTACAACAATGCGCTCAATATGTTCAATCAGATTTCACCGACGGCGCAAAGTGTACAAGAGCAATATATTCAAGAGTTGAAGCCGATGCTTGAAGGGGCGGATACCGACGCGAACCGTACCACGCTAGAAGATATCATCAGTGAAGCAGCGCAGACCCGATTGGGATTAGAAGCCCAGCTACAAGCAGGTCGCGATCGTCTATTAGAGTATAACTCGTGCCGTCCGCGCGTTGCTGGACGTATCGCTGATGCCATGCGTGATTTTGATGGTCATAATCTACTGCCACAATTTATTGAGCGTTTCTTTGCCTCAGCCAATATCGAGCATAATATTCAGCGCGATGGCTCTTGGGTGATTGCACCTATCGATAGCACCGAGATTAGCGATTATATCGATGGTTTACCGCTTGGTGACGAAGACGGTATGACGCTGACATTCGAGCGTGAGCAAGCGCTACAGCGTGAAGATATTGAATTTATTACTCATGAGCATCCATTGATGCGCGCGATTTATGAGCTGGCGAGCACCAGCACCTTTGGTAATACCACGGTTGCGATGCTAAAAAGTGCCGCCGTACCGCAAGGTATGGTGTTGCTAGAAGTGAATTTCCGCGTAGAGGCCATTGCGCCAAGATTGCTTAACTTGCCTGCGACCTTAACCACACAAAATATCCGTGTGTTTATCAGTGAGCAGGGCAGTGACTTATCAGCGCGTATCAGTGCGGAGATGATTATGCCGCATATTGAGCGTTTGGATAAAAACCGTGCGCGCCAAGTGATTAAAGTGCGCGGCGATGTGATTGAGCAGCGTTATTATGAAGCTGAAGATATAGCCCGTCAGCAGTTAGTGGAGATTGGTGAGCAAGCAAGTGCCCGCTTTAGCCAGCAGTGGTCGCGTGAAATCAAGCGTCTAAAGCATCTGCAAACCATCAACCCTAACGTACGCCCAGAAGAGGTGGAGCGTTTAGAGCAGTTACAAGCGCAAGGTGAGCAGGCCTTAGCCAACTTATCCCTAGTCCCAGATTCTATTCGGGTACTGGTGGCAGTGAAACCGTAAGTCTATAGAGTAATATAAAAACGAGGTGTATAAAACATCTCGTTTTTATACTTTATGCCTCTTGATGCTTTTTATTACTTCGTTTATCGTATTGAATTCTTTTTGCTTTATATAAGCAGAGTGATATTCGCAAATCAGCGCGGTCGCTAGTCAAAGCCCACAATATTGGTTAAGATGTTTGACCTTTGGTTTTATAATGAGCTTTTAGCTATCATTTTATGGGCCATTTAATCGCTTTCGTTCAGATTACGGCCACGCCCTACAATTGATTTTATTTTGGATTAAAACGCCCCATTGGCTTAAGCTATACCGTATTGATATCGTTTGGCGCTTATATCTAGATGCTTAGCGTTTTTGATAAAAAATAAGGAAACATATCGTCATGTCCGATTATTCGCAACTGATTGATGAGCTGCTGGCTACCGTGGCGCTTATCGAAGTTACCCCTGATGTCTTTGAGGGTAAGAGCCATGACTATGTTGGTGCCCGTATTTTTGGTGGGCAAGTACTCGCCCAAGCGATTATGGCAGCATCGCATACGTTGGACAAAGACAAGCCCTGCCATTCATTACACGGCTACTTTTTACGTGGTGGTGACATCAATCAGCCAGTGATTTATCAAGTGCGCCGCTTGCGTGACGGCCGCAGTCTATCGGCACGTGAGGTGACAGCGATTCAATATAAAGAAGTACGCGGTAAAGCACCTATCGAGCAAGTGATATTTTCGATGATTGCCTCGTTTTCGCCGATGGAGGAGGGCTTGGAGTATCAAGAAGATATGCCCGTTTATCCGCCACCTGAGGACTTGCTCGCTGAGCAGGATTTAAAAGAAGAGTATGTGGGTAAAGTGCCAGACGCCCTCAAAGCTCGATTTATGCGTCGTCGTCATGTCGAGATTAAACCGGTTAAACCGCGTGATCCGATTCATCCGGAACCAATGAAGCCCAAGCAGGCAAACTGGCTGCGTATTCATGAATTGGGTAATCAGCCAGTAGCCATTCAGCAAGCGCTTTTGGCATTTTCATCCGATTTTTATTTGGTCGGCACAGGGCTCATGTCACATGGGGTTAGCTTTATGACCAGTGGCTTGCAAGCCGCTAGTATCGACCATTCGATGCATTTTCATCGTGATTTTGATCTAAATGATTGGATGTTATATGACATGTGGAGCGATACCACGTCCAATGCTAAAGGGTTGAATCACGGGCAGTTTTGGCAAGACGGCAAGCTGGTTGCCACTGTGCAGCAAGAAGGCTTAATGCGCTTACGTGTGCCGAAGTCTTAGCGCTAACGCCAGTGATAAAGTACGTTAAATAAAAAAGCGACTTAGCATGATGTTAAGTCGCTTTTTTCATACGGTATTAAGTGATTTTCAGTATTTATAATCAAAGAGCTTATATCAGCAGTACCGTTAGGTTTTTGAGATATTTTGACTATAGGTATAAATACTTATTCCAAAATCTTAACCATCGCTCGTGGCAATCCAAGCGTTGCCTGTGCGGCATCACCATTTAGCCAATTCACATTAATCTCAGCAGCTTGCAATGCTTCGGTTATATCTTGCGCTTGCTTATCATTTAACGTAATGGATTGCGGGGTTAAATACCAATGAAAGTGAGTCAATGAATGTTTAATCGGTGCGTCATCTAACAAGGTTTTATTGACGGCTTTTGCATCCAATTTATTTTTATCCAGCCACTCATTAATAATTTGCTCAGCAGTAGTAAACTCTGCTTCGTATACTTTTTCATTGCTAGCAACTTTTAATGGCTGATTACCAGTCGCTGCGCTTATTTTATCATCTGTATTTTTGCCATTATTTTTATCAGCAGCTTTAGCATTCACTTTGCCGTTAATCTTTTCTACAAATTGTAGCGGCAAGCTCCACAGACCGCCCCAAATGCCATTGTCAGGGCGCTGTAGCCACAGTATTTTGCCATTTGTATCTTCAATTAATAATGCATTGCTAAACTTACTTGGCTTGGGCTGCTTTTTTGCTTTAACGGGATAATCGGTTTCGCGTCCTTGTGCATGGGCAATGCAATCCTCTTGTAATGGACATAATAAGCAAGCAGGTTTGCTACGGGTACATAAGGTTGCGCCCATATCCATCATTGCTTGCGCGAACAGTCCTGAGTCATCGACAGGCGTTAAACGCTCAGCCAATGTCCATAACTCTTTGGTCGTGGCAGATTTGGTAATATCGCCATCGATGGCGGCCCAACGCGTCAACACGCGTTTAACATTGCCATCGCAAATGACACCATAACGATGTAGCCCCATGGCCATAATCGCCCCAGCCGTTGATGGCCCAACACCTGATATCGCTTCCCAACCAGCTAGGGTCTGTGGAAAGTCACCAGTCTCATTGATAACTTCGACTAGTTGCTTTGCGCCTTTATGTAAATTACGCGCCCGCGCATAATAGCCAAGCCCCGCCCAATGTTCCGCTACCGTATCCCATTCAGCTGTTGCCAAATCTTGTACCGTCGGAAACGACGCCATAAAGCGGGCAAAATAGGGCAACACTGTCGTTACTTGCGTCTGCTGCAGCATGACTTCGGACAGCCAAACGATATAAGGGTTGGGCGTGTCGGTTTGGTGTTGTTGCCAAGGTAAATCATGGCGACCATTTTCGGCGAACCAATCGAGAAGGCGCGGGGCGAGGGAGTTGAGAGAGGTTGATGACTGAGAGAATTGGGTAGGCAAGAGTATTCCTTGTAAATTGAACAGGGATATATAAAGTTTGGGGTTAAGAGTGTGTATGGGGTGTAATACGATTGATGCAAGACAATAGTAGATGAGCTTCGTTATTAGTACCGTAGGATGAAATAATCATTGATTATATTGTTTGCCAACTAAAATATGAGCAGATTTTTAAATAAGTTAAAGGTAAGTAATAAAATATAAAAGGTGCGCTAGGCGCACCTTGCCAGCTATGTTAGTGAGCGTTTACTTCCGATTCTTCCGCGTTTTTAATCGACGTAGGCGTTTCTCTTCTTCTTTAGCCAGCCTTTTTTCTTCAGCGGCGAGTCGTTGCTCAGCGACGACGAGTTCTTCAGCCTCAGTCATGGCTGGGGTTTCGAGCGTAATACGTCCAAGCTTGCCGCTACGCAGCTCATTCACCAAAATCTCAGACATGCGATAGGTATCGACTTGATTGCCTGCGCGTA
This sequence comes from Psychrobacter sp. FME6, assembly GCF_014861365.1. Lineage (GTDB taxonomy): Bacteria > Pseudomonadota > Gammaproteobacteria > Pseudomonadales > Moraxellaceae > Psychrobacter. Next base: position 3,112 of record NZ_RRYW01000053.1, on the reverse strand, counting down.
CACAACCGCGATTACGCCCCGCCATTTCAAAAAACTCCCAGTCTGTCTTGGGCAGTTCGTCAATTTTATAGCGCGATTTTAATAGCTCAGGATAGGCACTTAGCAAATATTCAGCGGTATAACCCGCGACATCATCGAAATCAAACGCGGTATCACGAATACCGCCCGTTGCGGCCAAGCGATAGCCAGAGTTTTCGTTTTCAACCTTTGGCCATAGCATACCAGGCGTGTCATAGAGCATGATGTCATCGTCAAGTTTAATCAGTTGCTGCGATTTGGTTACCGCTGGCTCATCACCAGTCCTTGCCACGGCGCGTCCCGCTAAGGTGTTAATCAAGGTGGATTTACCGACGTTTGGAATACCCATAATCATGGCTTTGATTTGGCGACCGGTACCGACTTTATTGGGCACAAGTTGTTTACAGATAGCAATGATACGTTTTACATCATCGGCTTTATTATTATCACAAGCGATTGCTTTGACGCCATCTTGCTGCTCAAGATAATCCATCCACGTTTGGGTCAATTCTGGATCAGCAAGGTCGGCTTTGTTCAGAATTTTGATGACTGGTTTTTCGCCACGTAGTGCTGCAACCATTGGGTTTTCACTGCTATAAGGAATACGGGCGTCAATCACTTCGATAACCACATCCATCTGCGGCATAATTTCTTTGATTTCATTGCGGGCTTTGTTCATATGCCCAGGGAACCACTGAATACTTGCTCTCTTATCCATCTGCTTTTATAACCTTTTATAAAAAATGCTAAAAGTAAGACTAGGACATGCTCTAGCGTCATTTACTTTTTAATGAGGTTCAGTTTACTACATAAGCAAGGTACTGATGCTAAAAAGTACGGATGCTAAAAAATGCTGACGCTATCATTTCAGTTGACGCTCACCTGAAACTATTATTTACCTTCGTCCACTAGGTCATCATGCGTGGGCGGCAGCGGTGCTAAATAACCAATCACCAATATCAAGCTACCAGCACCAAGGAAAGATACGACCCGCCAAATCGCCTCGGTCTGGGATAAATCAACCAAGACCAATTTTAAGACAACGATACCTAATAGACCAACACCCATAAACCATAGCGTTCGCTGCCAATAGCGACTGGCGATAACAGTCGCGACTAAGGCGATTAGCGTCCACGAAATCGTCAGTCCTGTCTGTACTTGCTCACTACTCCAAGCGCCACCCACCCATAGCGGGGTGTCAATAAAAGCGTGCAGGGTTCTGACCAACATACTGGAGACTATCCAAAAGCTAATGAGTACTAAAAAAGTCAGTAAAGTGTCACTTTTATAAATGCTTTTTAATAGATTTGTGGGATGCATGCTGTGTGGTTGACGCAGTAAATAAACACCCAAACCGTAAAATACCACCAGCCATAACGTTACATCATAGAGGTTAAACAGTGGAATATAAGGGAGTCCCCAAATCACACCATCATAAGAGAAGTTGGTAAAAATAACCCAGCACAATGTTAATGGCACAAAGATTTTGGCACTGCCTAACAGTGCACCTTGCCAATCAAACCAATAAGGAGCCAGAGGTAAGGCTGGTATTTTCGATTGTGCATGGCTGTATCGAGCGATGCTATAACGATAAGTCCCCCACAGTCCAGCCAGCATAAGCGCAACGGGAACCAAAATAGTTGTCACCCCGTCTGAATCAGGCAATCTATAATGTAGCACTTCTGCTAAAACTATAATTCCAGTACCAAGCCAGCTGGCGCTATCGTAACCTTTTAATTCAGAATCGTTATTATCATAGCTGTGCCATGTTTTTATCCAACCTTGCCCAAGCACCAACCAGCCAATGCATAACGTCATAAGTATCGGCCAATGAAACGTCGTCCATTGATAGTCAAACTCATACTTTTGTGGCAGCTGAAATATCAATACAGCATAAAACAGCAGCAGTAAACCATGGCTAAATTGTCTAATCTCGTGCCACGAACGATACTGATTTATTATCCAATAAATGAGTAAGCTTGCTAAAGTGGCTAGCGCTATCAGTGCTGTCGTTGCCAATTGCCAGCTGGTGAGCCATTGATCAAAATCAATCATCAAGACGTAAAGTAGCCAGCCCATCGCGGTAAAGGTCAAAAATCGTATCAAAGTTGGATGTTGCCAAATCAGTTTAAACGCCGTACTTTGGCTGTTGATACTGGCAAGCCATTGCTGAGCGGCTGTCTCGCTGATGCCTAATATCTTGCTAAACTCTGATGTTGTATGATTAGTGCTAACTGAGTTTTGAATTTCTTCGTTGTCAGACAAAATAGGCGAGTTGCTGGCACGTAAGATGAAAACGCTAGCAAGCGCACTAATGGCAGAAATGGTTAAAGCGAGTGTGGGATAATGCTCAATACCAATGACGAAATTATTTAACAGTATACCAATGCTGATGAGCTGTAATAATAAGCCGAATAATACTGACCACGCACGTAGCGAGCGCCGCCCAAACCATACCAACGCCAGCCCTTGTACCGACCAGCCAAAAGCTATCCATTCGGCATTTAACGCTAGCGGAATTATCAAGGCTAAAAACCCAAACCCTAATGCCAACATCCCTTCAGTGATTAAGGCATAGCGCTGACTACGCTGAATAAACGTCCAGCCAAGTCCTAGATATATCGCTGCTAAAATAGCGCTGGTGATGGTCAATGCGTGATTGATATCGTGTAATAGCGCTGAAAATAAGCCAAATGCTAATATCGGTACTGAAAATAGCAAGCCGGTATCGATGGGAAATAAATAGCCATTATTGGCGTTGTTAACATCTTCTTGATTAGCAGTATTATAAGCAATGATCTGTTGGGCGTAGCGAATGACGACAAACAGATAGAGAATCAAATGTAACGCTACCAGCAGCACTAAAGCCCAGCGCTGATTATCAATAATTGCTATTAAATTCTCCGTGAGCCCCCAATAGTATGCCAACCCAAACGTCACGCCTACACCCAATAAATTTAGCATTTTCCAAGTACGGTAATGGGCAATAACGGCAATAGTAATATTTAATAATAAGTAGGGGCTGTATAGAATTGGGAGATAGTTGAAAAAAATAAGCAACGCCTTACACTCTTGTTTACCACAACAAAGAGAA
>NZ_RRYW01000052.1 GCF_014861365.1 Psychrobacter sp. FME6 | reverse complement strand
TTTGTGTCTTCATAACCTCAAATATATCATCTTGCTTTGGCTGTCACCCTCCTTTATTTCTTCAGCATACTTTCTGACACACCACCAAAGATTGAACAATAAAAAAGGGTCGGATTTATCATCTGACCCTTTTTTACGTGTTTTTCTCACTATTTTCTTGATACTAGAGCTTTTAGTTTAGCTCTAGCTTACCTGACAGCTTTTTGTAGTCTCCAACGATAGTGCCACCACCTGAGCAAAAGTAATTCAATGCATATTGATCTTGGCTATCTATCGTCAGCTTATCGCCTTTAAATTGCAGAAAGACTTTGCTGTCGTTAGCTATTGTCTCAAAAATAATCCCATGCGCGTCATCTTGACCCATCAAGGTAGCCTTACCGTCAAAATGGCAGGTTGGTTTTTTTACATCACTGCGCGCCCGCACCTTAATATCAATCTGCTCATTCCCTTCTGCTCTTATCACCACACCCACCCAATCATAGCCTTGCGCGCGCTTAGCATAACCTTCATCAGCATAATCGCCAACGACCGCTTGCACTGCTGACGAGCGCATCGTGATAGGTGGTGTGACGCTGTGGTTGTCCACATTGGCTTTGGTGGCGTTATTACAACCACTCAACGCCAATAAAGCAGTCGCTGTTATTGAAAGAGCGGCAAAAAAATGTGTATAGCGAGGTAGGGGAGTAATCATTTAAGTACCTTTTATAAGGGATGAATAAAGGATGGGTATAAGTTAGTAAAAATATGAATAATAAAACGACGTTGCTGGCAAGATAGTAGCGATTTAGAGTTATAAGGCTCACTTATCTCAGCGCGCTGCTCAAAGTTCAAGAAAGAATACCGTGTACCTAAAGCGTCGTCTACATAGTAAGCAATACCGTATCTTGCGCAAAAGTTACTACTTATAACACGATCGCCAAAACACTCATTAAAAAATAGTCTGTTTAGACTGACTAACAAAATTACTTATGCCAAGTTAATCACACGATAAGCGAATTCGTCACTAAGCGTTTGCCAAACAAGCTGCTAGCATATCTTTCCAGCATTGGATAGAACCAAAATCATAGTAGCTATTGAGAGCATATATGCAACCAAGCATTCAAAAAACATCTAACACGCTCAACTTTTCAAATATCGCATCACCTATTGAGACTATTGAAAGTCAAAACACCCCAGCACAGGTAACCAATGGCAGTGTTAAAGCCGGTAGCGTACTGGCGTTTGCGATGCTAATAACGGGCTGTAATCCTACCGAAGCCAATCAAAGTAAGGCGGCAAAAGCGGGTGATGTTAAAGACATTGACTTATTGAATGTGTCTTACGATGTATCACGCGACTTTTATAAAGACTACAACGCTTTATTCAGTGCGGATTATCAGCAACAACATCCGAACAGTAAGGTTAATATCAATCAATCACACGGTGGCTCAAGTAAACAAGCGCTGACGATTGCTAATGGGTTGCAAGCGGACGTGGCGACTTTAAACCAAGAAAGTGACATGAATTTGCTGGTTGAAAAGGGCTTGGTTGCCGCGGACTGGCAGCAAGCATTACCAAATAATGCCGTGCCTTATACCAGCACTATGGTGCTGTTAGTACGTGATGGCAATCCTAAAAACATCAAAGACTGGCAAGATTTGGCACGTCACGATATTAATGTAGTAATGCCAAATCCAAAAACTAGTGGTACGGCGCGTTATGCCTTTTTGGGTGCTTATGGTTATGGGTTGCATCACTTTAAAGAAGACAGTAACCAAAGCCCCATCCAAACCAATGATTTTATTCAAAAACTATTGGCAAATGTGGTTACTTATGACAATGGCGCGCGTGCAGCGACGACCAGCTTTACCCAACGCGGGCTCGGCGATGTTTTAATCACCACTGAAAACGAGGCGCATTTGGCCGCAAAGCAGTTTGCCAAAGGACAAGTCGATATTATCTATCCAAGCTATTCCATCGAGATTGCAAACCCAGTGGCGGTAGTGAGTGCAGTGACTGATAAAAGCGGTAAAACGGCAGCAGCAAATACTTATTTAACTGGCTTATGGGACGCGCCAGCACAGGAGCTGATGGCTAAGATGTATCTGCGCCCTAATAACGCAAAGATCCTTGCGGCTCATAAAGAGGATTTGCCTGAGATTGAAACCTTTGAGCCGGTGGCAGTATTTGGTTCATGGGAGCGGATTATGCAGACATTCTTTGTTGATGGTGGGCGTTTTGATCAGCTGGCACGAGCGAAGTAGATAGCAACTTATATAATCAGTTCGAAATAAAACCGATACAACTGTCATAAAGTAAATAGTAATGTGCTGTGGCTATAATTTTTTTTGCTTGCTATTCACAGGCGTGACAGAGGCTACAAAAAATTTATAGCCAATAACACTGTATCGTTTTTAAAGTGAATCCACTATATCCGAGCTATTATTTATCAAAATATTAAGATTATTGATTACTGGTAATGTTTAAGTGTTTGATAAGCTTGTACTTCCAAATCCTTTATTCCATTTTGGCAATAACATACGCATATTCATCATTAAACACAATAAGATGGCGCTGTTAGCATACTTACATTACCTAACAGACACCTTTGAGGGATTTATGAAAGACGTAGCAGGCTATCAACAAAAAAGTAAAACACTTAACGTCTTGAGCATTGCAGGCGTTGCATTGACCTTGGGTCTTGTAGGCTGTAGCAATAGCGAAAAGACAGAAACGACTGCTAATGCTGATGGCACACCAGCAACCACAGATGGTCAAAATATTGAATTGCTAAACGTTTCTTATGACGTGGCACGCGATTTTTATAAAGACTACAACCCTTTATTTATTGACCACTATAAAGCTGAAAACCCAAACAGTGAAATCCTAATCAAACAGTCGCATGGCGGCTCGAGTAAGCAAGCGTTGTCGGTTGCCAATGGTTTACAAGCAGATGTGGCGACCATGAACCAGGGATCAGATATTGAACTGCTTGAGAAAAAAGGCTTGGTCGAGTCAGATTGGGAAAGCAAGTTCCCTGATAATGCCGTACCTTTTACCAGCACTATCGTATTCTTGGTGCGTAAGGACAACCCAAAAGGCATTAGTGATTGGGAAGATTTGACCGAAGAAGGTGTTGAGATTGTGATGGCCAACCCAAAAGTCACGGGTAATGGTCGCTATGCATTCTTAGGGGCTTATGGCTATGGTTTACATGCGTTTGATAAAGATGAAACCCAAGCCAAAAGCTACGTTAAAGACATGCTCAAAAACGTCAAAGTCTATGAAAATGGCGGACGTGCCGCGACGACCACATTCGTTCAGCGTGGTATCGGTGATGTCTTAGTGACGTTTGAAAACGAAGCCAACTTGGCAGCGACTGATTTTGGGGTGGGTGAAGTGGATATCGTTTATCCAAAATACTCTATCAAGTCAGAAAGCCCAGTAGCGGTAGTGAAAACGGTAACCGATAAAAAAGGCACCACAGACGCGGCAAAAGCTTATCTTGATTATTTATGGAGCGAGCCTGCCCAGCAATTGGCGGCCAACCTTTACTTGCGCCCAAGTGTGAAAAGCGTCCTCGATAAAAACGGTGACAAATTACCACCAATCGAGACCTTCCGTCCAAATGATGCTTTTGGCACATGGGATGAGATCATGGGTACTTACTTTAGCGATGGTGGCGTGTTCGATCAGTTAGCCATCAACGCCCCAAAGTAACGATTTTATAACAGCCGTACCTGTCTAAGAATACTTTTTAAGAGCGCTTCCTAAGAGTCACTTCTTTAAAAACGGCGACTGCGCTACCTACCAAGGAATGCAGTAAGTCATGGAAAACTTCATAAAGGACATGGCCGCACACGCTATGTCCTTTATACCGTAAGCATATCTATAATACATTTGATACAACCGAGTGCTTGCGATAAGTACCATCAGCTAGGCAATAGGACACCACTATGAGTGCAACAACATCTTCTGCCAACAAACCTAATCACAAGAAAGGCTGGCTGACACGCTTACGTCAGCGCAATGTGCTACCAGGGTTTGGTCTGAGCATGGGCATCACTGTCTTTAGCTTATCGCTGTTGGTCGTACTACCGTTTGCCATGATGGCTTATACCACGACGCAAATGGGCTGGACAGGTTTTTGGCAAACGATTACCCAGCCGCAGGTCACTGCTGCTATTAAACTGAGCTTATGGATGTCATTTTTGGCGATGCTCACCAATATGGTGTTTGGCACACTGGTTGCTTGGGTGCTGGTTCGTTATGAGTTTTGGGGTAAGTCGTTGATTAATGCCTTGGTTGATTTACCGTTTGCGCTACCGACAGCGGTCACTGGTATTTCTCTTGCCACCCTTTATGCACCCAATGGTTTGATTGGACAGTGGTTCGCCAAGTTTGATATTCAGGTGGCGTTTACGCCATTAGGTATTTGGCTGGCATTAGTGGTAGTGAGTTTTCCCTTTATTGTCCGTGCCGTGCAGCCCGTGCTCGCCGAGCTATCGGTTGAGTTTGAAGAAGCAGCCGCAGTATTGGGCGCCAATCGTTTCACAACGTTTCGTAAGGTGATTTTGCCAGAGCTATTACCAGCATTATTAATGGGCGCTGGCATGATGTTTGCCCGTGCTACTGGTGAGTATGGCTCGGTAATTTTTATCGCTGGTAATATTCCGATGCAGTCTGAGATTTTACCACTAATTATTATCGGTAAATTAGAGCAGTTTGATATTCAAGGTGCTTCTGCAGTTGCGTTATTTATGCTGCTCATCTCATTTGTGATTTTGCTGACCATTAACATCGTACAGTGGAAGCTGTCGCGCCGTGTAGGAGCTCGCTAACATGCAAATATCTAATAGTTACGACTACCAAAGCAACGCAGCAACCAGAGATACGCCGTGGATACGCCGCACCTTTATCACCATCGCTGTTTTATTCATGGTTACCATGTTAGTCGTGCCATTACTGGCCGTATTTTATGAAGCCTTTAAAAATGGTTGGCAGCTGTATATTGCCTCATTGGTTGACCCTGAAGCTTTACAAGCCATCAAGCTCACGTTAATTACCGCTGGTATTGTATTGCCGATTAACATGGTGATGGGCATTGCGATTGCTTGGTTAGTGACGCGTTATCAGTTTAAGGGTAAGCAGCTGGTGACGACGTTACTTGATTTGCCATTTTCGGTCTCGCCAGTTGTGGCAGGTTTGATGTTTGTACTGCTATTTGGCTTGAACTCCACCGTGGGTGGCTGGCTTGAAAGTATGGGTTTTCAGGTCATTTATGCCGTACCAGGCATTGTACTAGCGACGTTGTTTGTGACCTTTCCCTTTGTAGCACGGGAACTGATACCGCTGATGCAAACCCAAGGCGATTCTGAGGAGCAAGCAGCATTGACCTTGGGTGCTAGTGGTTGGCAGACGTTTTGGCATGTGACGTTGCCAAACATCAAATGGGCGCTACTTTATGGTTTGATTTTGACCAATGCGCGGGCAATGGGTGAGTTTGGTGCGGTGAGCGTGGTCTCAGGTCATATTCGCGGTGAGACCAATACCATGCCACTGCTGGTCGAAATTGCCTATAACGATTATAACTTTACCGCCGCTTTTGCCTTATCAAGCTTACTTGCCGCCTTAGCGTTAGTGACGCTGCTGATACAACAAGTGATGACCAAGTTACAAGATCGTAAGTTTGCTAAATCTGAGCGCTTAATCAGTGCGCCTGAGCTACCGGTTAGCGCCAATGCCACAACTACTACGAACGCTGAAGATGTCAAAAATACGGATAAGGATAAAACCTTAGCAAAAAGTACCGGTCGTCTATAAGTGATACATTCATAAAGTAAATATCATAAAACCATCCGCCATATTAAGACGTTAAGCCAAAGATATAACAAGAGAACCCATTATGAGCATCGAGATTCGTAACGTTAATAAAAAATTCGGTAACTTTACTGCCTTAGACAACATTAATATAACCGTACCTACTGGCAAGTTGACCACATTACTGGGGCCGTCGGGTTGTGGTAAAACCACCTTATTGCGTATCATCGCCGGCTTAGAATATGCTGACTCTGGGCAGATATTGTTTGATGAGTTGGATGTGACCGATACGCCAGTACAAAAGCGCCATATCGGCTTTATGTTTCAACACTATGCCTTATTTCGCCATAAAAACATCGCTGATAATATCGGTTTTGGACTGACGTTACTGCCAAAGAATGAGCGGCCAAGCAAGGCTGATATCAATAAGCGCGTCGCAGAGCTACTCGAGTTAGTCCAATTGCCTCAAGTTGCCAATGCTTACCCGCACCAGTTATCAGGTGGTCAGCGTCAGCGTATTGCGCTGGCACGAGCGCTTGCCGTTAAACCAAAATTACTGTTACTCGATGAGCCATTTGGCGCGTTGGATGCCAAGGTGCGTAAAGAGCTACGTACTTGGCTAAAAAATATTCACCATGAGCTAGGTATCACCAGTATCATGGTGACCCATGATCAAGAAGAAGCACGCGCCGTGTCTGATGAGATTGTAGTAATGAACCAAGGGCGAGTAGAGCAGGTGGGAACGTCAGAAGAGCTGATACACCAGCCAGCCAACGCTTTTATTAGTGATTTTTTAGACTTGGTATAAAAATAGATACAGTTGACTCACGCTTAAAGGCATACAGCACTGCAATATTTTGGCTTTAACCTCATAAGCCTCTACTTTAGAACCAAAAAAAACACCTATATATGGGTGTTTTTTATTTTGTATTTTAAGCAAGTTTTGATAGCTGTTTATCCGTGCCTTTGGGCGATATCTGCTCATAGGTAATGTCCAAGATATCTTGACACCATTCTGGCAGATCATCAGCCACTTCGTACCACATCCAAGTGCCATCACGCACGCAGCTCAAAATTCCCAGTTTTTTTAAGTGATTCAGATGACGTGAGATGGTCGGCTGTGGTTGATCAAGTATTTCTACTAGCTCACCCACACAGCGTGACTGTTTATTGAACAGAATTTGAAAAATCTTTAGGCGTGTTGGATCAGACAGCACTTTAAATAACTCAAGTGGTTGGATTGTAGAATTATTATTAGACATAGAAAAATTCCAACTATAAATATTGGTTGATATGGGGATGGTCTTGGTTAAGATGGGGACAATATAACAGCAGTTATATAGAAAATCGATTAAAAAATGAGCTAAATTACAGTTCGTCGCTAATTTGCCACCTTTGATGATGTTCAGTTACATGTATACCTATATCCGCTGACATAAATTAAGTACGTGCAATATAAAAATACTTTGATGACCATATAATGTATCAAATGCTATTGCAAATGATAATAGTTATCGTTATTATATAACAAGCATTATAAATAATTTTGAATAATTTTGAATAAGCTTTGATAGAAACAAGGTTTTATAGACAAGCTTTTATAAAGTAGTCATCGAATAGCCGCATCCAGAGGAGCCAGCCCATGTACGTATGTATCTGCAACGACGTAAAAGAAAAGCAAATCCAAGCAGCCATTGCTTCAGGTATCGACACCCTTGATGGTCTAAAAGATACCCTTGATGTTGCGACATGCTGTGGATGCTGCGAGCCTATGGTCAATGACTATCTAGATGAACACCACGCCAGACTTGATGTTTTAGCTTATGCCGTCTAATAGATTGTTTTAAGTGCTTTTCTAGCCTAATGACTTGACTGCTATCTTTAGATAGCAGTTTTTTTATAAAATAAATACATTCAATATTCCGCACTTATCCTTAGCTTATTATACATAAAGGGTCAGTTGCGAGCGTCCACATAACCTTACTGAAACACTCACTTTAATCGCATCAATCCATATTGCTAGGCGTTGGGTTTGCCGTTACTACTGACAACGCTAGCTAATTATGATTCTCAACTAGCATCTTATTCTTAGTTCATAACATTACAAGCCGTATAACCACTATATGCTACTATATCTAGCTAACGTTGTAAGAGGTTTTATTGCCTTTGATCCTTACCGATCAGTTTACCAATAAAGCTATCTTTATATGCGTAATTATGAATGGATGGTCATCTGTAAAATATAAATAGGGGAGTATAGGTTATGATAGGTAGCCAAAAAGTCATTGATTATTTGAATTTTTTGTTGGGTGGTGAGCTTGCTGCTCGAGATCAATATTTCATTCATTCAGAGATGTATGCTGAGTGGCATTATGGAAAACTATATGATCGCATCAACCACGAAATGGAAGATGAAACCATGCATGCTCAGGCGATTATCCGTCGTATCCTGATGCTGAGCGGTACACCAAAAATGAGCGTCGATGAAATAAAAGTCGGCTCTACTGTTCCTGAAATGCTGCAACTTGACCTTGATCTAGAATATCAAGTACAGCAACATTTAAAGGACGGCATCGCGATTTGTGAAGAAGAGCACGATTACGTCACGCGTGAGATGCTGGTTGAACAGCTAAAAGATACTGAAGAAGATCATGCGCATTGGCTTGAGCAGCAGCTGCGTCTGATTGACATGATTGGTCTACCCAATTATCTACAAAGCCAAATGGCCGAAGTCAGCCCAAATCTTATTTAATATGACAAAACTATGTGGCTTATTACATTATAATAGATAAGGAGAGACATCATGAAAGGGGATAAAGAAGTCATTCGCAGCTTAAACAAAGTGCTTGGACAGTCGCTAATTGCGATTAATCAGTATTTTTTGCATGCGCGCATTGCACGTCATTGGGGATTAGAAGCCCTTAACGAAAGTTTCTATAAACAGTCTATCGCTGAGATGAAATGGTCAGATGATTTGATCGCACGAATCTTGTTACTAGGTGGTTTACCGAATTTACAAGATTATGGCAAGATGTTCATCGCAGAAGACGTGCCTGAGATGATTGACTGTAATCTGCGTTTAGAGAAGCAAAAGTTTGCCATCATTACCGATGCCGTCACGCTATGTGAGACACAGTCCGACTACGTTTCTCGTCAGCTATTGGTCACTTTAAAAGATGGTAATGAAGAGTATGAAGACTGGCTCGAGACGCAAGAAGACTTGATTGAAAGCATTGGCGTAGAGCGCTATATTCAATCGCAAATGAATGATGATGACACGCCTTAATTTTTAATTAATGCAGTGCTCATACTGATTTTATGGGCATTTATATCATCTAAAATGAGTCTTAAAACTTGCCAGCGTGTGATAGGTTTATACCCATTCACCCGCTGGTTTTTTTGTGTTTAAACCCTTTGTTTAAAATTGCATTTACACTTATATTGATACTTACATTTATATAAGCATCAATATAAGCCGCGACCGTCTTCGGGCTTTAATCGCAAAAAATACAATCCTGAAAGTATCGTCAAAATACCCATTATCCAGTACGTGGTCTGAAACGCAGTCAATGTATCCATCTGCAATCGCTCACGTAAGATATTCAGTACTGCGGCGCCAAAAGCAATACCAAAGCTGATGGCAAGCTGTTGATTGACCGCCATCAAGCTATTACCACTACTGGTCTGTGTACCTTCTAAATCGCCAATAGTAATGGTATTCATCGCACTGAACTGCATAGAGTTACAAGCGCCCATGATGGTCAATATTGGAATAAACCACAGCCACTGGGATGCGTCCGTAAACTGCGCCAAGACAATAATGAGTATGCCTATTAAACCGGTATTGATCACCAATACTTTACGGTAGCTAAAACGCTGAATGATTTTGCTGACCCAAGGCTTGATACCTATCGCACCAACCGCAATAGGAGCAAGCAGCCAACCTGCCTGTGACGGAGAGTACTCAAACACCACTTGTAATAATAATGGCAATAAAAATGGCACCGCGCTGATGCCAAGGCGGGTAAATAAGTTGCCTGTAATGCCAATACGAAAGGTGCGGATATCAAATAAGCTGAGTGGAAATAGCGGGGTTGAACGGCGTTTGGCATGCCAGACATAAGCACCTATCAAAAGGCTCGCGCCTAAACCAAGCATTAACCCATAAAGCCCGCGACCTGTCTGTGAACCAAACTCTACTGCAAGGGTAAAACCGCAAGCGGCAGCCGCAAACAATAAAAAACCCATCCAATCCAGCCGTTTGGTATCCTCAAATAATGCGGGCACCAGTTTTTTACCCATAAAGAACCCTACAATACCCATAGGGATATTAATCAAAAATATCCAATGCCAACTGGTATATTGTACGATATAACCACCCAGTACTGGCCCCACCAAAGGCGCAATCAAGGCAGGTATTACCGCAAAATTCATCACTGTTAAGAGCTTGTTACGTGGATAGGACTTAACCAATATCAAACGCGCCACAGGCGTCATCATCGCCCCACCAATGCCTTGTATCACCCGTGAGCCAATCAAAAAGTCTAGCGTTGGTGATGCAGCACACAATAGCGAGCCAATACAAAAGATGATAATCGCTACTAAGAATACGCGGCGTGTGCCGTATTTATCCGCCAAAAAACCGCTGATGGGAATAAATATCGCTAAGGTTAAGGCATAGCTAATAACTGCCCATTGCATTTTTAGTGGTGATTCACCCAGCGCTTGTGCCATTTGCGGCAATGAGGTATTTAAAATAGTGGCGTCTAAGATTTGCATAAATAGTGCTACCGCGAGTACATAAGGTAGGTATTTATCTTGTGTCGGGGTTAGGGTTACCATATTGACGTCACCATATTTAAGACTGTTATTATTTAAAAGTTGCATCAGGCACTCACAGCCACAGCGCCTCTTAACACTTGGTTAAAAAACCATCTCTAAAAAACATTAATTGTGCGTAGTATAAAAACAACTGCTCAGTAGTTAAAGAGCGGCAAAGTAACGGTATACGCCTAACACTCAAGGTAGCGATTTTAAAACCTCATAGGCTACTTATAAGATAGGTTACAAGACAGGACTTTAATACAGTGGGTAATCCTCGTTATAGTAGGACGGTCATGCTGAGAACCACTGTATTGATTTCAATCACATGTATTTAAATTCTCTTTAATAAAAAAACAAAAGAAGAATAGGTAATATTATGAGTAATGATAATAGTCCATCTAATAACAATTCATCTAATAAAAGCACAAGCGGCTACACACCACCCAAAGTCTGGACACAAGACAAAGAAAACGGTGGTAAATTCGCCAGTATCAATCGTCCTACAGCTGGCGCGCGCCATAACAAAGAGCTACCAGTAGGTGACGCACCGTTACAGCTGTACTCACTGAATACCCCAAACGGGGTAAAGGTAAACATGCTACTAGAAGAGCTGGCTGAGCTGGGTGTCAAAGGTGCAGAGTACGATGCGTATCAAATCGACATCTCCAAAGGAGATCAGTTTGGCTCAGGCTTTGTGGCCATCAACCCCAATTCAAAAATACCAGCCTTGGTCGATCACTCTAGTAGTGATACCGGTGAGCCTATTGCACTCTTTGAGTCTGGTGCTATCTTAATCTATTTAGCAGAAAAATTTGGTAAGTTTATACCTATGACGCAAGGTAAAGCACGGGCAGATTGTCTGTCTTGGGTTATGTGGCAGGTAGGCAGTGCGCCTTTTTTAGGCGGGGGTTTTGGACATTTCTATGCCTATGCCCCAGAACCATTAGAGTACCCAATCAACCGTTATACGATGGAAGCCAAACGTCAGCTCGATGTGCTTGATAACCATCTAAAAGACAATAAATATATGTGTGGCAATGCGTCCGAAGATTATAATATTGCTGATATGATTGTCTGGGCATGGTATGGGCAATTGGTGCTTGGCAAGCTTTATGATGCAGCAGAGTTCTTACAAGTTGATGACTATAAAAACGTGCAGCGTTGGGCGAAGACAATTGCTGAACGCCCAGCCATCAAACGTGCAATGGATCTTACTCTAAAACCAATTGATTGATAGGGTTAGATTATATTCAGGATGGTATGTATAAGACTGCTAGGCGACTTGCTTATCAGTCTTATTTTTTCAACTATCATTCTTTATTTCTATATGGTTATACTAAAATAGCGGTATATTTTTATGATTACATAATGATACATTGTTATAATAGTTAGAAACATTAATACGTTAACATAGCAGATACTACTGTTATGAACAGGTATTCATACTACTCTTATTGATAGGGGATGATTATGAAGGATGGCAACCATAAGCTCATAAATCTGTCACAGAGAGCAGGCAATGGCGACCTGTATTTTGCGAGTGCCAAAACCACAGCCATTCAATACCATCAATATATGGACGTCAAAAAACACTCAACATTGTATGAGATGATTCACTTAAAAAATAATGCTAAAAAAATAAAAAAGACACCTTTAATAATGATAAAAAACAAACTGTTATATCCTATATTTGCCATCGTAAGCACGGCTTTATTTAGTACAGCGAGCATGGCAAATGCCAGTATTGAGCTTACCAGCCATGATTGGCAAGTCGCCTGTGACAATACTGGCACTTGCCGGCTGGCAGGTTATCAAGCAGAAAACAATAGTGAGTTCCCCATATCGGTATTGCTGGTACGCCGTGCAGGGGCAAATGCTGGCGTGGATGGTAAGGTAAAGCTTGGCGGGGCAAAAGAAAGCTCTTCTAAAGCTTTAATGCAGCTGGGTAATCGACATCGTATATCATTGTTTATCAACGATAAAAATTATGGTGAAACCAAACCTTTCTCAGCAACAGCGGGCAACGCTGAACTAACTTCAACACAGGTAACAGCACTGTTGGACGCGCTAACTAAATCGAGTAAGATTGAGCTGGTATTGCGTAATTCACGCTGGCAGCTTTCTGATAAGGGTGCCAATGCTGTCATGCTGAAAGCAGATGAGTTTCAAAAACGAGTGGGGACCACCAGTGCTTTAATCAATGCTGACAGCTCCGTTAAATCTAGTAATGGGGTGCTGTTACCTAAGGCTGCGCCGTCTTTAAGATTTGTCGCACCCGACCCTCAAGCCCCCTCTAAGAATAAGAAGAAATTTGCCATGAAATCGTCGCAGCTGGCGGCCTTGATGAAGGGCACTATGAAGGATGCGAGTAGTGCATGCCCAAGCCTGTCAGATAAGTCACCATGGCGTGTCAGTCGTCTAAATAGCTCACAGCTGTTGGCACAGCATGACTGCTGGACAGGCTCTTATAACACAGGGACGGGCGTTTGGGTCATTAACGACAGCAAGCCTTACAACCCCACACTGGTGACTACTGATGCCACAGATTATGATGATGGCTATCTAACTTCTGTACAAAAAGGTCGCGGTATTGGTGACTGTTTAGCCAAGGTTAATTGGGTATGGACAGGGAAAGCGTTTGAAAAGAGCCATGAAAGCACCACTGGACTGTGCCGTATGGTCGAAGCAGGCGGCGCATGGCAGCTACCAACCTATGTTACAGAAGTTAAAACGACACGTTGATTTTTAATATAACCGTCAAAATGATGCCTATTTACACAATAACTAGAAAAATAGTTATAGATAGTTATTTTACTGTGCTATACTGCGTCGCCACGTTAGCATAGACTTTCGTGAATTATGAGATTGATAACATCGCCTGCGATTTTGGGTCTAGGATGACCATAAGTAATTGTTGCCGATGATTTTGTGTACTTAAATAACGTTTTATAAAATATCAGTTATTTTTGACTCATATCTTATCTACTAAATCATAAGTATGGTTTAGATTGGTTGTTATTTGACTTTATCTGCTTTGGACAAAGCATCGATAACGCGCTTATATCAAGCAAGGATAAGACACTCGGCACTACCACCAAAATACGTCAGACAGCACAAACGCATTTATTGTAGAGGCTCTAAGCTTTAATGGCTTGGCTTCTGATTATCGACACTTTTATGTGGTCCGGTAATTCTTTAATAAAGGCAGCGTGGTGAACGGTTATCAGTGGTATGCATCAAGCTTGCTGAATTTACAGCAACTTATACTTACCAAGGATCCTCATGACCGATATCTTATCTAGCATCGCCGCTGAAAACGGCATTATCGAAAGCAACGATACTCCAAATACTGATTCTAGCAATCAAGCGGCTACTACTGACGCTACCGAAGAAAACAAAATCACTTTTGCTGAACTAAACATTGCCAAGCCAATTCTTAGCGCGCTTGATCGCAGTGGCTATACCAATCCAACCCCTATTCAAGAACAAGCCATTCCTTTTGCTTTAGCCGGTCGCGACTTATTATTGTCAGCGCAAACGGGTAGTGGTAAAACAGCAGCATTCGTTATCCCTGTACTTGATCGTTTAAGCCGTGCAACCAGCTTCGACAAACTAACCAAAGCCCTTATCCTAACGCCAACGCGCGAACTTGCTCAGCAAGTACATGACAGTGTGCGTACTTACTCTAAAGATATGCGCGGTATCTTCTGTGTGCCATTAGTCGGCGGCGCACCATATAATGGTCAGATTACTGCGTTGAAAAAAGGCGTTCAAGTCATCGTTGCAACCCCAGGTCGTTTACTTGACCATATCAATGCAGGCCGCGTTGACTTATCAAACCTAGAAGTATTGGTACTTGACGAAGCTGACCGTATGCTTGACATGGGTTTTGCTGATGACATCAGCGATATTCTTCGTGCCGCACCGACTGATCGTCAGACCATTATGTGTTCAGCAACTTGGGACGGTCCTGTTGGAAAAATCGCTGCCAGCTTTACAAAGAATCCTGAGCGCGTTTCAATCAAAGTTGAATCAGCACACATCGAAGAAAAAGTATATTACTGTGATGATTTTGAGCACAAAAACAGATTGCTTGATAAAATCGTTTGCCAGCCTGAGATGGAACAAATCATTATCTTTGCTGCCACCAAACGTAGCACTGAAAAGTTAGCGAAATCTTTACAAGAACAAGGCCATAAAGCCAGCTTCTTACATGGTGATTTACCACAAAGTAAGCGTAACCGTATCGTACAAGACTTGCGTAATGGCAAGTGCAAAATCCTAGTTGCGACTGACGTTGCTGCTCGTGGTCTAGACGTGCCAGCACTATCACACGTGATTAACTATGACTTACCACGTCAGACAGAAGATTACGTCCATCGTATCGGTCGCTGTGGTCGTGCCGGTCGTACTGGTGTTGCTATCAGCTTATGTAGCATGGATGATCGCCCTCAGCTAAATGCTATCAACCGCTATTTAGATCGTAAAATGGAAGTATCAGTCATCGAAGGCATGGAGCCTAAGAAAACATACGTTCCTAGCGATAATAAAGGTAAAGGCCGTGGCCGTGGTCGCGGACGTTCTAATGGCGGCGGTGGTCAAGGTCGTGGTCGTTCAGGCGGTGGTTATCAAGGTAAGCCACGCGATTCATCTGGCAAACCAAATGAGCGTTCAGGTGGCAAGCCGTATCAAGGCAAACGCACTGGTGCTCCTAGCCGTGGTGATGGCACAGGCGTTCCACGTGGTGAGCGTGCAGCAAGCGGTCGCGGTCGTCCAAGTGGCAGCCAAGGTCGCCCAGCAGGTCGTTCTGACAGCCGTGGCCAAGGCCGCTCAAACGGCGGCAACCGTGGTAACAACTCGTAATAACGCTATCGTTAACGATTAATAAAGGTTTTAATAAAAACCATTAATCTAAAATCTAATCGTATAACTTAGCATTAAAAAGCCAGATACTCGTTATCTGGCTTTTTTGTGTGTAATGGTTCTGTGTTTATTCAAGCAGTACTGGATAGGCTGGTTGCGCTCATTAAACTTAACTCTGCACTTAATAGTGACTTGCGCGTCTTTTTCGCCTTGTCTATACTGACAAGCCTTTACTCATCGTGTGCCGTGGAGCCATTTGATGCCTGATATTTCTCATTTAGCAATTGACAGTTTGCCCTTAGCATTTGGCATCATCATGGCCATTATTGGCTTGGTCTTTTATACCCAAGGTTTGCCAGGTAAGTTCTGGCGACGTTTTTATGCGGTATTGCCTGGTATCGTGCTGTGTTGTTTTATACCAGCAACGCTGAATAGCTTGGGTGTCTTTGCCGATGGTATTGGCGCACAGATTTATGGCTTTACTGCGACCTATCTATTGCCGGCAAGTTTGCTGCTGATGACCTTATCGATGGATGTCCCTAAAATATTGGGGTTGGGCTGGAAAGCTATTGCCATGTTCTTCGCGGCTAGTGTCGCTATTGTCATCAGTGGCCCTATGAGCTTAGGTATCGCTAAATGGGTATCGCCCGAGATGTTTACCGACGATACTTTATGGCGTGGATTTTCGGCGGTAGCGGGTAGCTGGATTGGCGGCGCGGCCAACCAAGCGGCGATGAAAGAGCTGTTTGGTGTTAGTGATGACTTGTTTGGCATGATGATATTGGTTGACACCACCAACGCTTCATTATGGCTACTGGCTATCTTGGTCATGGCAAAACACAGCGCTAAGATAGATCGCTTCTTAAGAGCAGATAGCAGTAGTATTGATAAAGTAATTAAAGCAGTGGAGAGCTATGAGCGTGATCATGCGCGCCCAGCGACGCTCAATGACTTGATGGTGATGTTCGGCTTATGTTTTGCCATGGTCGGAGTGGCGCATTTTATTGGTGGGCAGATTGCAGGATTCTTTGCACCCTATAGCTGGGCGGTACAATACAGCTTTGCTAGCTCGTTTTTTTGGATGGTGGTGATTATCACATTAATAGGCGTTATCTTTTCTTTTACTAAGATACGCCGTCTTGATCATGTAGGTGCTTCCAAAATTGGTACGGTGTTTATCTTTGTATTGATTGCGGCTATCGGTATGCAAATAAATCTAGCTGGCATTGTCTCACAGTGGCGCTTACTGCTGATTGGTCTGTTATGGATGAGCATCCATGTCGTGATTGTCTTTGCTGTCGCTAGGATGATTCGTGCGCCGTTCTTCTTTTTGGCAGTCGGCTCAAACGCTAATACCGGCGGCGCATCATCAGCACCGATTGTCGCAACGGCTTTTCATCCATCGCTTGCGCCAGTTGGGGTGTTTTTAGGGATATTGGGTTATGCGGCGGGTACATTTGGCGGTTATATCAGTACGCAGATGATGCGGCTGGTAGTGGGCTAATCTTAGGGCTTACAGCGACATCACCACAACCAAACCTTCATCCGGACCAATCTTGCCATCACATATGTCTTGGTAAACGTCTTTTAGGCTATTGAGACCATCCAGCTCTTTAATCTTAAGCCAAGGGGTGGTTTTTGCCGCGCTTTTCATTATATAGCTCAGAGAGCGTTTGTTAAATTCATCATAGCCCCATTCCTTCATACGTTGCTGCATATGGCTGGGTGCAAAAAACTGATGACTACGTTCTTGAATAATACCATCGGCACCTCGAGCTTCATCCCAGTGGGTTAAACCGACATTACTAGTGTAGCGCATGTTATCACCTAGATGCTTATGCAGTCGACTGAGCAGATCCGCATTGGCTGACATGTCAACGATGACAGTTGGCTTACTTGCATCAATCTGCTCAAGGTTGCCATAGCTTAATACGCTATCATAGGCGTCAATTGAGTTGACAAAGTCTAGATGCTGATCTGATGTGAGACCAATGATATGCGGTGCGTCTTTATCATCCGTTAAACCGTAGGCCAATCCCGTACTGGTCTTGCTAGAAGCACTGATAATAATGACTTGTTCAGCGCCAAACCAGTCATTATTTTTTAGCAGGTCATATAAACAAAAGGACGCCATATGTAAGGGAAATAACAGCATCCGTTGATTGTCATTAGCCTTATCATAACCCGGTTCATGGTTTACCCGCTGATACATATTATAGGTAGGGGGTAGCTGTACACGTTGCTCACTGCCATCGGTTAATCCCTTGGGCGTAATTTTCGTCGGTTTTAGCACTAAATTATCGGCTGGCGGGAAGTAACCAAAAAGCCGTTCGCCAACTGGCAACTCAGTATTGTTTGATTCGATCACATCAGCAAAACCCCATACGGGGATAATGCCCCATTGTTTAGCATCTTCACCATGTGGCGGGAAGAATTGCCAATACTGTAATTGATCGCCCATTGCCGCATAGGTAATGTTGTTGGCGGTAAAGGCAAAGCGGTCGACTTCGACTAAAACTTCATTATCGCCAACTGTGTTGATCGGTGCTGGTATTAACCGACTTTGGGTTATGTCTTTTTCGTTGGTTTGAAATTCTTGCACAGCGCGCTCCTTTTCCTTAATATTTGACGACCAAAAAGATAAATTAGCAAAGTTAATGATAGCGCTGTGTAATATGATGTTATGGTTCAGTGATATTAAAAGGAAATAAAATGTTCAGCATAATAAAAGATTGGCGCGAGCAGCGTATTTTGGATAACAGTGAATTTACCAATAGCGACTGGATGCAAGCTGCTAAGCGTATTGTGATATTGGATAGATTAAACGAGGATGAGTTAACACGTTTGTTTGAGTCAGCGACCTTGTTTTTACATGATAAGTCGATTACCGGTGCACAAGGCTTTGAGATTACCAATGCGGTCAGACAGTCTATTGCCTTACAAGCTTGTTTGCCTATCCTAAATCTTAGTCTTGAATGGTACGATGGCTGGACATCAATCATCATTTATCCTGGTTCTTATAAAAGCGAAACCACCAGCGTAGATGAGTTCGGCATTGTCCATGAAGGTCACCAACATCGTAGTGGTGAGGCGTGGCAACGTGGTCCTGTTATCTTGTCATGGAAGGACGCCAAGCATGCAGGCGAGCGTGATGGTCATAATGTCGTCATTCATGAGTTTGTACATAAGCTTGATATGCTAAATGGACGTGCCAACGGCTTTCCGCCACTGCAACCTGATATGGATCCTAATAGATGGACAGACACAATGACGCGCGACTTTGAAGACTTTCAAACCCATCGAAAATCAGGACTGGATCGTTATGGTGCCACCAATCCAGCGGAGTTTTTTGCCGTACTCAGTGAAGTGTTTTTTGAGACGCCGCAAAAACTAGTAGACGCTTATCCTGATATTTACGATATTATGGTTAAGTTCTTTCTTCAAGCGCCACTTGAGCCAAAATCGTAAGCGCGGCTGATTCATATTAGGTTCATGTACTCTTCGTAGGATGCATAAAGGAAGAGTAAAGTAATAGAACAGCGCATATGTGAGGAAAAACAATGGAAGTGAATAATCTCATGAATGATGAAACGGCAAAAGTAGAGATATACGAAAGCGCTGATGGTCAAACTCAGATTGAGATTCGACTAGAACGCGATACTTTATGGCTTTCACAAGCTCAATTGGCAACACTATTTGAGAAAGACTCCGACACCATAGGTTTGCATCTAAAAAATATCTATAAAGAGGGTGAATTAGACCCAGAAGCAACTACCGAGCAATCCTCGGTAGTTCGTCAAGAAGGAAAACGGCAAGTTCGGCGTAATCTTCGTTTTTACAATCTAGATGCTATTATTTCTGTGGGGTATCGTGTTAACTCTAAAAAAGGCACTCAGTTCCGTATATGGGCAACCCAACGTCTACGTGAATACTTGGTACAAGGCTATACACTCAACCAACAACGCTTCGATAAAAATTCTGCTGAATTACAACAAGCGTTAAACTTAATCAAAAAAACGGCGCAAAGTCCTGAGCTCAAGACCGATGAAGGGCGCGGCTTGGTTGAGATTATTAGCCGCTATACACAGACGTTTTTATGGCTACAGCGCTATGATGAAGGGTTGCTCGACGATCCAGCAGGGCAAGATGGGGGTATATTGCCCAGCCCAACTGAAGCAATGGTAGCGCTGAACAACCTAAAAGCGCAGCTGATAGATAGGGGTGAGGCGACTGAGCTATTTGCCAAACCTCGCGGTGATGATTTAGATAGTGTGCTTGGTAATTTACAACAAACCGTATTTGGAGAGCCTGCATACCCAACAATCGAGAGCAAAGCGGCGCATTTACTGTATTTTATGGTGAAAAACCATCCGTTTACCGATGGTAATAAGCGCAGCGGTGCTTTTTTGTTCGTAGATTTTTTACATCGTAATAACCGACTGTTAAACGACCAAGGCGAGATGGTGATTAATAACACGGGTCTTGCAGCGTTAACACTACTGGTCGCTGAATCCGACCCCAATCAAAAAGAAACCTTGATTAAACTGATTATGAATATGCTGTCGTTAGAGGCTTGATAAGCTGATTAGCAATTAACACTAATGACGGTAAAAAAAGGCTGGCACGAGCAGCGAATAATAAATGAGAATGAGTTTTTCAGTTGAGCTAGCAGCATGAATTTTAGGTATTTATAGCAATATTTGAATATATATAATGTGTATGAACAAAAAGGGCAGTGTATTATTCAATTAATACGCTGCCTTTTATTTATATCTTTCTATAACCATATGTTTTTATTATAAAAAAACTAAACCGTCCATTGGTCGTTGATAATAGCGATCAAATAACGCTTGCCTTGATAGTCGTCGAATACCAAGCGCATGGCGCGCCAATCGATTCCTTCATATTCATCCGTACCTTTATAGTAAAAATCAACCACATCTGATGTTGGATAGATGTCTTTGACGTTATTGATCATATTACCTCTAGATTCAGGGTTATTGATTGTGATGTGCGCTTCGTTAAATTTTTTGGCATCCACCCAAGTCTCTAGGTATTCTGGGAGCGGAATCACTAAAGGCTCACCAGAACCATCACGTTCACCCCAAGTAAAGCGAATCCGAGGTTTTTGCAGGTATTGAGCGAATTGATCACGACTAAAGACCTTATCAGTCTTAGGATTCACATAGGCATACATTGAGACACGAACGCCACGAGTCGGATGGATATCATTGGTGATTCTTGCAAAGTCATTATTAGCGAGTGCGCGCTGAATACGCAGTGCTTGCTGTCTAAGTGTTTGCTGGCTGTTATCAGGTATGACCGATGCTGAGGTATCATTATTTTGCTGATTGAGTATCTTAACATTGGGTTCAGCAGAAGAGGAACAGCCAGTAGTGACTAATATTGAAACAACGCACGCAGCAGTCGTTAACTTATAAAGATAAGGCGGTAAAATATTAAAACAAGGTGATGGCATCATAAGAATCTCCTTATCGCAGTGGTTATTGTCATAAATAGCATCTTAGATTAACACATGAAGTGCAATACCAAATGTGAGGTGAAAAAAAGACCTAGATGCGCTAGCATCAAAGTTTTTATCCACCGACCAAAGTGAGATTGCAACCATGAACTATACACATCTAAGCCTAGGTGAACGATACCAGATTTATGCCCTTAAAGGGGCAAAACATAGTATTAAATTTATAGCGAGGGCGTTAAACAGAAGTCCCAGCACCATATCAAGAGAGCTTAGGCGTAATAAAGGCCTGCGCGGTTACCGAGCAAAGAATGCTAATAACAAGGCTTGTGACAGACGGTCAAACAATGCGCCCAGCATCATCGCTGACGTATGGGATTGGGTCACAGATAAGCTAAAAGACAGCTGGAGTCCTGAACAAATAGCCGGCGTTCATGGTGGTATTAGTCACATGAGCATCTATCGCTATATTTGGCGTGATAAGAGGCAAGGCGGCACATTGTGGCAGTGTCT
>NZ_RRYW01000051.1 GCF_014861365.1 Psychrobacter sp. FME6 | reverse complement strand
TCTAGGTCTTTTTTTCACCTCGCATTTGGTATTGCACTTCATGTGTTAATCTAAGTTATTAAAAGTTAATAAGTAATATTAAAAGTTGAAATAATAGGCAAATCTTGCATTGACAAATAGCGTTACGAATAAATAGTCGTTCATAGGATAATGATAATGGAAAATAATTTTGATGGTTTAAAAGTAATGGTGATTGATGATTCAAAAACCATTCGCCGTACCGCAGAGACTTTATTACAAAAAGCTGGCTGTGAAGTAGTGACCGCCATTGATGGTTTCGATGCTTTAGCAAAGATTGTCGATAATAACCCCGATATTATTTTTGTCGACATCATGATGCCACGTTTAGATGGTTATCAGACCTGCGCATTGATAAAAAACAATCCTGATTACGCCAGTAAACCAGTCATCATGTTGTCGTCTAAAGATGGCCTGTTTGACAAAGCACGCGGTCGTATCGTCGGCTCTGACGAATATTTGACCAAACCATTTAGTAAAGATGAGCTATTTGAAGCAATCAACCAGTATCGCTAATCGAGTACCGCTAATAAAAGAATATCGTGAACAAAAGAAATTTAGCCACTACCATTACTAATGGTTGCTCAGCACTTCATAACAGCCATATTGAAAATGATACGCCCTAAGGTGTTGGTGTGTTACTTTCAAACGGTTTGTCTCAATAATATACGAATATATCCTTATAGATATCTTCGAAAATAAAGGAAATTCCCATGACTACTGTTTTAGTCATTGACGACTCGCCATCTGAGATGGCGAAATTTCGCGACATGCTCTCTAAAAACAACTTTCAGGTGTTAGAGGCAACAAATGGTGAGCAAGGCTGTCAAATGGCGGCTGATCATCTACCAGATGTGATCTTAATGGACGTGGTTATGCCTGAAATGAATGGTTTTCAGGCCACTCGAAAAATTACTCGTGGTAAAACCACTTCACATATCCCCATCATTATGATTAGTACCAAAAATCAAGAGACCGATAGAGTGTGGGGTAAGCGTCAAGGCGCTAAAGAGTATATGGCCAAGCCCATCGATGAAAATGGACTGGTCAGTATCATTCGCAAAGTAATGGAGTAGATTGTGGCTTCCAGAGGATTTATTGAGCTTCTGCGTCTAGCAGATCTGGCACGGGCGCGCAAAAGTGGGCGTCGCGGTGGCCAAGAGTTCGACTGGCAAGGTGTGGTATTTGAGATTGGTGGGCAGCGTATGGTTGCTCCAATGGGTCAGGTATCAGAAGTATTAACCATGCCAGAGTACACAAGCTTGCCTCTGGTAAAGCCATGGATGCTTGGTATCGCCAATATTCGTGGGCGCTTATTGCCTCTAACGGATTTGTCACAGTTTTTGCAGGTGCCCAGTCGTTTAACACAAATGAGCCAACGCAAAGTCATTGTTATCGAACATGACACTGTCTTTTCAGGACTGCTGGTAGACCAAGTGCTAGGAATTGAGCAGTTTACTCAAGACCAATATCGCCCAGAAGCGATCGATGCCAATTCGCCCTTTGCTCCTTACAACCATGGTAAGTTTTTTAAGAATGATCAAGATTGGTATACTTTTATGCCAAGCTTGCTCGTGCAAGACCTGCAGTATACGGATGCTGCGATATAGTTTTTGATACAGAGAGAATCAGCGGTTAGCACGATGGCGACATAATAGCGAATGACTTGATTTGATATCAGCATTCATACAGGCTTTGTTAATCACTGTTGTTTTGATAACAATAAGATTGTCAAAGTCAGTCACGACAAGACTTTGACGATTGTTTGAAAGGATACGCACGATGAGTGATGTTATAAAAAAACCTGTAGCTGGTACGCCCAACGCAACAGCGGACAGCAAGTGGAAGTTATTATTAGGTCTTTTTGTTCTAATAAGTGTGGCTTGTCTGGTTTGGCTGGTCAACTCGTTATCATCGGTAAGTCAGTATTTAACAGACTTTAACCAGTCGGTTATTCTGCCGGTGGTGGTATTCGTTATAGGTATATTGGGCATTTTACTTGCTTTATATCAGCTACTCAAACAGCGCGGTGGTTCAGAACGACTGCTTATCGAAAAGGAAACACTACGTCGCCGTCAAGAAGCAGAAGCTGAGTCTGAGCGTGCGCGTCAAATCCAAGAAGAAAACGAGCGTAACCAGATCGCGATTCTGCGTTTGCTCGATGAATTGGGTGATTTGGCAGAAGGGGATTTGACCGTTAATGCAACTGTATCAGAAGATTTTACTGGTGCGATTGCGGATTCCGTGAACTTTGCCATTGACCAATTACGCCAATTGGTACTGGTTATTAACAGTACCGCTGATCGTGTGTCGCAGTCCTCAGATCAAACGCAGATGAACGCGGTTGAGCTTGCGGAAGCATCTGAACATCAAGCGCAGGAAATTGCTGGTGTGTCAGCGGCTATTAATGAGATGACCGTATCTATTGACCAAGTTTCAAATAACGCGGCAGAATCAGCAACCGTTGCCCAGCGCTCAGTTGCTATTTCTTATAATGGGGCAGAGGTGGTCCAGCGCTCTATCGAAGGTATGAACGTTATTCGTGATCAGATACAAGAAACCTCAAAACGTATCAAACGTCTTGGTGAGTCATCGCAGGAGATTGGTGATATCGTTGGTTTGATTAATGATATTGCTGACCAAACCAACGTCTTGGCACTAAACGCTGCTATTCAGGCGTCGATGGCTGGTGAAGCAGGGCGCGGTTTTGCGGTGGTTGCTGATGAGGTTCAACGTCTGGCTGAGCGTTCAGCCAACGCGACCAAGCAGATCGAAACCTTGGTAAAAACCATTCAGGCGGATACCAGTGAAGCGGTCATGTCAATGGAATCAACCACCTCTGAAGTAGTACGCGGTGCTCGTTTGGCAAAAGATGCTGGTGAAGCACTAGAGGAAGTACAGAGCGTTTCTAACACGCTGGCTGATTTGATTCAGAATATCTCAAACGCTGCATTACAGCAGGCTGAGTCTGCTGGTCATATTTCTCATACCATGAATATTATTCAAGATATTACCTCACAAACATCATCTGGTACGATGGCAACGGCACGCTCTATTGGTGAGTTGAGCGAAATGGCTGCAGCCCTTCAAGAGTCAGTGACAGGTTTTAAAGTATTGGATGATGATGAGTTATTAGCTGATGACATGATGGATACTGAGGAGACTTTGTCAGAAAGTGTTTAATCACACTTTTTGATAATCATGAGGCCTTGATAAAAACTGCCGTTTTTAAAATGCAATGTTAATAAAAATACGGTGCCCATTACAATGATGTGCCGCAGTAATTATAGCAGGTGACGTGAAGAATTTTACTCAACCAGACACAAGGCCAATTAAACCTACCGTGGTTCGGGCGTTGGTGCAGGACGGTGATTTTGATGCTCAGCAGTGGCAACGGTATATAGAGCAAGAAATTGGTTTTGTCTTACCAAATGGCCAGTTGCAGTGGCTGATAAATGCGATTGACCACACGGCGGCAGCGCATAGACTGACACCTCAGCAGCTGTGGTATCAATTACCAAAAAATGATGAGATGCGTCAGCAACTATTGGATAAAGTACTGATTCATGAAAGCCGTTTCTTTCGGCATAAACCTTCGATAGATTTTGTCACCAAATACGCATTGCAGTACCAGCAACTACGTACGGTGAAGGGTACTATTAACGGTGTTGCTGACAGTCATTCTGATGGTTTATTTCGTATTTGGAGTGTTGGCTGTGCGAGCGGGCAAGAGACTTGGTCGTTAGCCATGAGCTTGGCATCTGAGCAACTGGAGAACTATACGATACTGGGCACCGATGTCAGCCAACAAGCGATCAAAAAATCACAGTTAGGACGGTATCATAAACGCCAGTTGCCCTTAATACCTCAACGTTGTCAGCAATTCATTCATCCTTTATCAGCTAAGCATGCAATTGACGGCTCGAGTCTTTTTGCTTCTTCTACAGGAAAAGCAGCAACCACTAACGCTCAGGTACACTGGGAAATTGCACCAACTTTACAACCGTATGTCAGCTTTGCTTTACATAACATTATTGAACAAGAGCCACCCACTTCGCACCTTCAAAACATTATCATTTGTCAAAACATGCTGTTGTATTTTCGCAAATTTGATCAGCGTGATATTTTGGCGCGATTAGCTGAGCAGTGTGCATTAGGTGGATATATTATATTGGCTCCAGGTGAGGCGTTATTTTGGCGTCCTTCGAATATGCGCCGTATTGCGCACCAACAGGTTAATGTGTGGCAAAAAATCAGTGCCTAAATTAGTGCCTAAATTAGTGCCTAGACGAGTTAGGATGACCCTATGAAAAACCAGCCCAATGACATAGTGACGCTTGAGTGGTTATTACCGCTATTTAATCAGCAATTATCACAGGTAGCTGAAGGCTGGCAATTAGAGGCTAACAGCACTAATTACGAGCAGATGGCGCAGCATTACCATCAGGTTGGCGGCGCGCTGACTATGATCAACCTGCCTTTTTTAGCCACCCTTGCCAATAATTTAAGTTTATTAGCAGGCTTAAGTAATCATGATGATTTCTCTATTGACAGTCGACGCATTGGCCAGTTTTCTCAGCGGTTATTGCAGCGTGAATTGAATCAATATGCACTTACAGGTAGCTACCACACAGCTTTGATCAATAAAGCTACTAACGATCTGACCCAAGCATTATCGCTATTCGGTATAGCGACAGACTCACCTGTCATCTCTAGCGGTGACACCCATCACAATCTAAACAATGATGCTATCGAAGACAATATTATCGATAGCATTGAGTCGTTGATACCAGTTAGTAGAGTCACGGCGCACTTAGCAGACTATCAGTACCAACAGTTATTAATGGGTTGGCGACAGCAGGTACAAAAACTATTGCTTGCCAATGTTAATCAAGCGCCTGTATTGTCTGTGTTAGAGAAGGTTAGTCAATATCTATGGCAGACTGCTCAGGATAAGAATGTACAGCGTCTGTGGTATCTAGTCGAGCTATGGTTAAATGAGCTGGCTCATAATGAAACACCGCTCCCTACCCATTATGTACCTCTGTTAAGCCAGCTTGAGCAAGTAATAGAGACTGGTGTTCAACAAGCTGAGATGTGTTCACGCCTGATTAGAAGCTTAATTATAGATGTCTATATCGAGTTAAGTGGTCTTGCGCAAATTAGCGATAGCACCCAACTTATATTAAGGCATTTATCACAAAGCACCTCACCTGTACGCTTTTTACCGCGTATATTGAGCGAGCTTGAAACCCTTATCTTTGATTTAGATAAGCCGGACACCCTTCTAAATCCTTTACGAAAAATAAAAAATCAGCTTGAAGGTCGAGGCTGGACTTATTTTGTGTCGCAAATCGATGCTATTTTTACGGATATAGAGCAGGCTCTATCGTCAGAGGCAGGATATGCACCAGAGCAGCGTCATATTGAGCGTAAGCTCCAAGCGCTGTATGATGCTATCTATAAAACTGAACAGACGATATCTCTCAAGATAGGGGAAGCTGCTTCTTTTACCACCGCCTCTGAAGCAGCTGATAGAGCTGATACTCAGCTGGAAGACAGTCAAGAAACTATCTCTGCTGGTGAAGGCTTGCGTGAATTGCGCATTGCGGTAGAAGAGGTAAAACAAAGCTTTAACGAGTACATACAGCATCAAGATGTTCATTTGTTGCCAGCTGCCCAAGATTTTACCAAAATTGGTCATGCTTTTGCTGATATAGGCTTGCCCGCTATTAATCAAACCATAGATGATATGGCCAGTCTATTTATACAGCTGGCGGTTCATAAGGTGAAAACGCTCAGTTGGGATGTGACTCAAGCCTTAGCTGAGGGGCTAACTTCTATAGAGTTGTTACTTGACTACCTTGCGCAGCAGATTTTTGACCAGCAGTTGTTGACGCGGGCAAATGAATATACGGCTAAAGCGGCGCAGCTTATCAATGTCTATATTGAAGCACCAGAGACGGTCAATGATACCTTTGTTACTCAAAAGCCAGCAGCAACGGATGTCCTTCGTTACGATGATAGTGGTGAAATTATCCCTGTTACTGAGCAAAAATCTCATGCTAATGGTCTGAGTAATGCTGGTGAGAGTGAAGCGTTGCTACAAGCGCGTGAGCAAGTGAAGCCTGACAATTTTGATGTGGATGAAGATATTCGTGAGATCTTTATCGAAGAGGCGACAGAGGTTATCACTGACCTACAAGACTTCCTACCTATTTGGCAGCAAGATTCACAGGATTTAACACCGTTAACTGAAGTACGCAGAGGCTTTCATACCTTAAAAGGTTCAGGCCGTATGGTTGGTGCCTTTAGTGTTAGTGAGATGGCATGGTCAATTGAAAACCTACTCAATCGTCTGTTAGACAAGACCTTACCTGTCACAGACGAGGTGGTAAATTTGGTGATGGATACGGTAAAACGCTTACCCGTTATGGTCGCAGATTTTGAGGCGCAACAGCCGCCAAGTCTAGATCCTGCTATCACTATTCTACAAAGCCAAAACCTGATGACGCAGCAGCCTATTAATACTGGGTTAATCATACCTGAGACGGCACCTGATGAATTAGATAATAGCGGCTCTACTTTAGAAAATACGTCAGCGTCACAGACAGCCGTTTCAACGGCGATAACTGCGGATGATGTCGAAACTTCAAACACTTACCAAAATGAAGCAAGACATCTAAATGACTCTTCATCTGAGCTGCAAATTCCAGCAGTGCTTGCACCATTTATGTTAGAGACTGAGCAACTACCAGTGGATGCTGACGATGCTGATCCTGATATTAAAGAGATATTTATAGAAGAAGCCAACGAAGTGTTGGATGAAATTGTACCTTTGTATGAAGAGTGGCGATTGTCACCGACTGATCTAAGCAAGCTGATGGATATCCGTCGCGGATTTCATACCCTAAAAGGTTCGGGGCGTATGGTTGGGGCTAACTATACTGCTGAGCTGGCATGGGCGATAGAAAACATGCTGAACCGTATCTTGGATCACAGTATTGTGGCTTCAGCCGATATGCGTCAGCTCATTGCAGAAGTCTTAGCTGCTTATCCTGCTATGCTCACTACCTTTGAGAATAACCTTCAAGATTATCCAGAGATAGTGCCACTATGGATTGCCTGTGCTAACGCTTATAGTAAGCAGCAAGGTGATGCGTTCAGTTACGCTGCATTATATCAACAAGCATCGAAAGACTCTGAGCATGAAGTACTTCAAGGGTCAGCATTACTGCCCGACTCTAATGCAACCAAGATTATTTATGATAATGAAGAGATAGACTCAACGTTGCAAACTATCTACTCTGTCAATGAAAAAATAGCAGAAGCGCCAGTTATTTTAGCGCCTCAAAGCGAAGAAGAAAGAGTGTTCTGTGAGATTTTTATCGATGAAGCAGAAGGACTATTGCAGGATATTGATCAATTCGTTGATGAGCATCAAGATAAACCTTATATCGAAGTCACCGATGAGATTGTACGTGCATTTCATACGCTAAGGGGCGCGTCTGGCTCTAGTGCTTTGGTTGCGATCAGCGAAGTGAGTGGCACAATAGAGCAAAGCCTAGAGCTATTACAGCAGCAGGATACCGCCATGAGTGCTCAGCATTTAGAGGCATTGGCTCAGTCTGCCACGTTGATGGATGGTTATCTAAGCAATTATAAACAAAATGCTCAGCAACAAAATACATCAGAGGAAGATAACCAAAGCGAGCAAGATATAGCTTCGTTGCAAGCGATGCTTGGCGAGCAATACATCATTGGTGATAATAAAATTGAGACTGATAATAAGCCAACGATAGAGCAGCTGCTCGATAATAATATTGATGAACTGCTAGATGCTGAGTGGCAGCTAGATGAGGCACTGAACGACTCTGAGGTAGGGCAAGTTCAAAAGTATATAGAACAGCAAATATCACAAATAAAACACCTTACCAATAAAGCGCAAGAATTTCCGAAATTTACTTTGATACTCGGCGAGTTAGGTAATGCTTATAGTTATCTCAACGATAACCTTGATAAAGCAAAGGATGCGGACGTTCAAGCCATATTGCATGCCGGTCATGCTCAATTAGTCGGGTTGTTTGATGCATTAGCAGGTAGCACATCATTGAAGGTTGATACGCAAGTTATTGCAGATTTACAGCGTATTTATCAAGATGATGACAGTGGTGATGAAGGTGGCTTTATCGTTCGCAGTGTTGCTGCGCCTGAGCTACAGCTTGAGTCTATTGATACCGATATGGAGTTGTTAGAAATCTTCTTAGAAGAGGCGCAAGAGCTTGATGCGGCATTGGATGAAAGCTTCAATAAGTGGCGCACTGATATCACTAATATTAATGCCCTAAAGGTATTACAACGCCATCTGCACACGATCAAAGGTGGTGCGCGCATGGCAGGTATTCGTAGTATTGGCGATCTCACCCACGAAGCGGAAAGCGTTTATGAAGCGTTTGTAGAGAACAGACGAACACCGACAGCTCAATGGCTGGAAATTATGCAAATGGTGCAAGACACGATGTCTCTGCAAATCATGCATATCGTCAATTACAGAAAATCGTTTTTTACCCCTGAGCTGATTGAGCAGTTGCAGCAACTTGAAAAAGCCAAAACATTGCCAGAAACGGTAGAGCTAATCATTCCAGTACCAAAAGACAATGCGGCAGCTGCGCCTCAAGTTATTGATGGCATAAGTACTCATAGTAGTGAGACAGGTTCAGAGACACTCAACCTCGATACCCTGATTAAGCAGTCATGGGCTAATGGACTACCTGATCCTGATATATTATCGGTGTTTTTAGAAGAAGCAGAAGAGCTTACCAACCGTAATAAATATCTGCAATTATTCTTAAAAGATACCAATAACACGACAGCTCTACAGGCGCTGCAACGCGATTTGCATACCATCAAAGGTGGCGCACGTATGGTGACAGCGTCCGGTATCGCTGATTTGTCTCATGAGATGGAGTCGGTGTACAAGGATTTTGTCAATAAGCGCCGCCCTGCAACCAAGAAGGTATTAGAGCTGTTGGTTGCCAGTCATGATTGGCTTGCTGACGCAGTGTTTATTTTGAGTGAGCAGGTCAACCCACCGATACCGGCGTTACTGATTGAGGCACTGCAACAGTTTAGTAGAAACCCTGATAGCTTAAGACAAGTTCCTAAAGAGTCTTTGCAGGCACAGCGTGAAGCAATATTGATTGCTAAAGAAAATCAAGGCTCACAGTATCTGGCAAAAGATATTAGTGACATGCCGTCTATGATCAACCACACTAATGAAGAAGAGCAAAGCGTTAGTAATAATGAGATGATCCGTATTTCAGGTGGTTTGATCGAGCATATGATTAACTTGTCTGGCGAATCAGCGATTAACCGTGCCCGTATCGATATGGGTATCAGTAGCTTGACCAGTAGTATTGAAGAGATGGGTACGACGGTACAGCGCTTGGCAGATCAGTTGCGTCGGATGGAAATTGAGCTTGAAGCACAGGTTTTATCGCAGATAGATGAGGAGTTGATTAATAATGAAGGCTTTGACCCTCTAGAAATGGATCAATATTCTTCTTTGAATCAATTATCAAAGTCTTTGACAGAGTCAGCCTCAGATTTGGTTGATATTAATCATACGTTGTTAGAAAAAACCCGTGACAGTGAAGGCCTCTTATTGCAGCTGTCGCGCACGCAAACTGAGTTGCAAGATGGCCTCATGAATTCTCGTATGGTGCCGTTTACGCGTCTGACACCGCGTCTTGAGCGTATCGTGCGTCAGACGGCAAATGAGCTTAATAAGTCTGTTGAACTGACTATTATCAACGCTGATGATGAGATGGATCGAACCATTCTAGAGCGTATTACCTCGCCACTTGAACACATGCTCCGTAACGCCGTCGATCATGGTATCGAGAGTACTTCGACACGTCTCAGAGCAGGGAAAGAACGTAGCGGGCGTATCACTCTAGAAGTTCGCCGCGAAGGCAGTGAGATTGTCATTCAGTTAAGTGATGATGGTCGCGGAATCGATGTAGAATCCGTACGTAAAAAGGCTATTTCTCAAGGTCTTATCGATAAGAATGATAGCAGCCTCACTGATCTCGATATCATGCAGTATATCTTTAACGCTGGGTTGAGTACCAGTAAACAAATCACCCAAATCTCTGGACGCGGCGTTGGCATGGACGTGGTGATCAGTGAGATTCGTCAGTTAGGTGGCGTTGTGTCTGTCGTCTCAGAGCTTGGTAAAGGATCAATCTTTACGATGCGCTTACCACTGACGGTTGCCGTATCTGATGCTTTGGTAGTACGTGCAGCGGATCGTTACTATGCCATACCACTGGTACAGATTGAGCGTGTGGTTCGTATCAACCCAGAAAAGCTTTACGACTATTATCAGTCTGATAATGACACCTTGAACTTTGAAGATGTCGATTATCGAGTACGCTATCTAAATGAGATTTTATCAGGTAATAAATTGAACGAGCTGGTGGTCAACACCAATACCAGCTTACCGCTTATTATTATTAAAAACCGTACGGGGCAGAATATTGCTCTGCAAGTAGATCAGATTGCAGGCTCGCGGATTGAAGTGGTGGTCAAGCCATTAAGTCAACAGTTATCAAATTTACAGGGTATTTCAGCAGCGACCATCATGGGTGATGGTTCAGTGATGCTCATTTTAGATTTGATCGCTTTAATGCGTAATGCGCAGCTGGTTAAAAATATACCGCAAGCTGCCGAAACTAAACGAACACGCATAGAGACGACCAAACCTACTATATTGGTTGTTGATGACTCAGTCACTGTCCGTAAAGTGACGTCACGCTTCTTGGAGCGCCAAGGCTTCAATGTCATCGTTGCAAAAGATGGGGTCGACGCCATTGAGATACTACAAGAGACAACGCCAGACATGATGTTGCTGGATATTGAAATGCCAAGAATGGATGGTTTCGAGGTAGCGACCCAAGTCAGACATAATAAGCGCCTGAAAGATATTCCAATTATTATGATTACATCACGTACAGGTGAAAAACATCGTGAACGTGCGCTAGAAATCGGCGTAAATGACTATATGGGTAAGCCATTCCAAGAAAAAGAGCTGCTCAATAAAATCCGGAATCTACTGGGTTCAGAGGTCAGTCTGACTCATGAAGGATAATACGCGTATTGTAGCACTAAAAGAAAAAAATAATCAAGATATTAAAGTACTGATAATTGCAGAAGATCACCGTCAGCGTATGGCTTTTTCCGATACCATACACAGTTGTGGCTTTAGCCTTGTTGGCTGTTTATCACGAGTACAATTGCAAGAAAAACCTGAGCTCTCTGATGTGGCTATCGATATCTGGCTCATCGATAGTGACTATGACGATAATGTGGCGACTGCGACCACTGCTTCTAAGTCATCCACTGTACTGGTAGGTTTTAGTCAGGCACCTTATCTTAATGAGGCGCAGCAATATGCCAAGTGGCAGCGTAAGTTAAAGCGTAAACTGGCGCAAATGCTTGATTTGCCGATGCTAATAGATAGTCCAGCTGATAACAGCGACAATATGGATACCGATTGGCGCTATGTAGTGTTTTTGGGTGCTTCTATGGGTGGACCTAGCGCCGTAAAAGAGTTTTTGGATAACTTACCAACCACGCTGCCTGTTTGTATATTATTAGCGCACCACTTTAACCAAACCATGATTGGTACATTGCCACGCATACTTAATCGCCAAAATAACTGGCGTTGTCAGGTCATTACTTCGTCGCAGCGTTTAAGAGCAGGCCAGTGTCTTATAGCACCTGTTGATAAGCAGATTGTTTGTGATTCGACTGGTCGAGTGATATTGTTAGACCAAGCTTGGGATGGCGAGTATAAACCTGCTATTGGTAAAATCCTCAAAAACACCAGTGATGTTTATGGTAGCGAGCTTATCAATATTATATTTTCAGGTATGGGCAACGATGGTTCTCAGTATTTGGATCTTATTCAAGATAACAACAGTCAATTATGGGCGCAACAACCCAGTTTAAGTACTTGTCCGAGTCAACCTCAGGCTATTATTGATTCAGGATACTGTAGTTTTGTCGGTAGCCCTGCGGAATTAGCAAAAAAACTGATGGATTATATTGATGAAAGGGCGGCTACTGCCTCTTTACATTAACTTATGGTGAGCGATGATGAAACCAATTTTAAAACATTCGTTTGAGGCAGTAAGCTTACTGACCACTAACAATGGTATGCTCGATGTTACTATTGTTCCAGCATTTAATCAGCCTGATTGGATTATTCCAAGCAGCTTGGTTTTGAGCGTGGATGATTACCATGAGCGTACCTCTAGTTATGATTGGCAGCAGCAAGAAGTGGCTGTATTTCATTTACTTCCAGAGGAACAAGCACCAGACAAAATGATTGTTTTAGAAGGCAATACTTTAGAGCACCGCTTTGCTTTGCAAACGATGGGTGAGCTGCGTCATTTGCAAGCGCGTATTTCTGAGGTTAAAGATATTGAAGTTCCTGAACAACTTAATAATTATCAGACACTTAATGACCATGAGCAGCTTGAGAGTATAAACATCGACGAAACTGAAGGACGCTTTAGTGAAAATGATGTGCTATCCTACCTTTTTCAAACCGTTATGATCGATGAAAAACCTTACTTGGTGCCAGACTTGGACAAAATTGCGCATCAGTTGGTTGATTTAGACAGCTAGCTTTTTTCCTATGTTTGGGTTAGTCTTTACTACCAAGATGGTAATCCAGCAACTTCACCGGTCTTTGCGTCGCTGAACTTCAGCGCTGAGCCTGATTGTTGAGTCAGTTACTGTCTTGTTTATAACATCGATAAAGATAACCAGCGATATAAAGGTCATAAAGTAGCTCATGAATAATACTCATCCGAATTTGGTAAAGTGGTCAGTCACTAGCCGCTTGTTTCATTGGGTCAGCGCGATTTTATTGCTCATCACATGGATAATGATGTTGTTATATAATAATCTCGATAGCAAACTCTATATAGGATTGCATAAATCCTTTGGGATTAGTTTGTTATTTTGGATGGTAGCACGCGTCATAAACCGCCTCTTTACTAAAGCACCACCCGCAGCACCAATGCCGAAGTGGCAGCAGCTACTGTCTCAATTATCGCACTTCGCCCTCTATGCTATCTTGATTGCCATGCCTATTGTAGGTTTGCTGATGTCTGTTTATGGTGGTCGGCCTGTTGATGTCTTTGGCTTGTTTCAAATCCCTGTGTTTGTTACCCCTGATAGAGGCTTGGCGCGATTTTATAATGATTTACACACCGATATTATTTGGCCCATGATTATTGCTTTTACGTTGGTTCATATTGGCGCGGCTTTATATCATCAATACATCAAAAAAGACAATTTAATGGCGCGCATGAAATAGTTGATTTTAGAGAATATTGGTCTTGTAGGATATAAGATAAGCACAAAAAAGCCCTAAGTAATGATACTTAGGGCTTTTTTTATACGTAATACCATTCACAAAAATTAGAGTAGCAAGGAAAATGAGTGCAAGTGCTACGCATTGTAGACTAAACGAGTTTGACACGGCTAATCGTACTTTTTGGGTTTGGTATAATTAAAGAGTTTACGTATCTATTGTACAGTCAATAGACTTACTTTTTGTGCTCAGGTAAATTGATGTTCATTTCTAGTACATCTAAGCTGTCTTCAGAACGATGATTGATATTGACATCATCAATCTGAACGCCGTTGACATATTTATTGACCACTTCTAAGATTTCACGTTTCATTTTTTCGATACGATCAACCGTCAAGCGGTTGTTCAAACGATTTTCGCTAGCAACGATAACCTTAAGACGTTCAGTGGCTAAATTAGCACTACCTGCGCTGTTATTATCATCAGTACCAAATAGGCTACTCCAAAATCCTTTCTTCTTAGTCATCATTAACCCCCAAACCAGCGCTGTAATAAAGTCTTTTTCTTCACGTCAATATGACGTAACGGACGTTCTTCGCCTAAGAAACGGGCGACGATGTCATCATAACATTGACCAGCAACAGAATCAGTATAATGAATAACTGGCTCACCATGGTTAGATGCTTCTAACACTGAATGACTTTCAGGAACGACGCCAAGCAATGGCACTTTTAGAATATCATTAGAAATGGTATCAATATCCATCATCTCGTTAGCAGCGGCACGTTCGGCATTATAACGAGTCACAATCAAATGCTCACGTACCGCACCTTGGTTTTCAGCTACTTTTTTGGTCTGGCTTTGTAGGATACCAATAATACGATCTGAGTCACGTACTGAAGAAATCTCAGGATTGGTGACGATGATGGCTTCGTCAGCGTGATACATGGCGAGCTGTGCACCGCGCTCGATACCAGCAGGCGAGTCGCAGATGATATAGTCGAACTGTTGAGACAATTCAGCCATGACCTCTGATACGCCTTCGTTGGTCAGTGCGTCTTTATCGCGCGTCTGACTTGCAGGCAAGATATACAGATTTTCAAGCTGCTTGTCTTTGACCAGTGCTTGCGACAAGCGTGCGTTACCATTAATGACATCAACAAAGTCATAAACGATTCGATTCTCACAACCCATGATTAAGTCTAAATTACGTAGACCCACATCAAAATCGATAACGACTGTTTTATAGCCACGCAATGCTAAACCAGCAGCAAAAGAGGCACTTGTCGTGGTTTTACCCACACCGCCTTTACCTGAAGTGATTACAACTATCTTCGCCACAATGGCACACTCCTATGAATCAATGGGATATCTTTTATATAAATAGCGCACTCGTATATTATTCACATATTATATATGCACGACCTGCGAAGCTAGCCTAGCATAAATAAGTAAAAATTTATAGCAAGTCTATACTAAAGCAGAAAAACAGCTCATATACATAAGCCATAAGGTCTGGCAGTCTAAAACTTGTTAGCGGATATCACCGTATATGAATAATAAAGTAAACGCTCATGAAAGTGTAGATAGTGACAGAGGCAGCGAATCATTATAGAACAGTTTTGTTAAATAAACTTACCGCAATATGAAGCGAATAATATGTCCGATTTTTTGCCCAGTCAATAACTTTTAGGCCTCATCCATCACAGTAAATACCAAACCTTCACCTTCTATAAACCTGACTTGTACAGACTTATCAATCACATGCTCGGGTAGATTGTCTCGTAAGCAATAAGTGCCTGCCACTGAGACCAATGAAGGGTTAAATACTTGGCAAAAAATACGGGCGTCTTTGTCACCAGTGGCCCCTGCAACCAAGCGTCCTTGGGCACGACCATAAACGTGTAAGCTATTATCGGTAATCGCTTCGGCACCGCTATTGACACTGTTGGTCAAAATTAAATCACCACCAACGTGGTTGAGGCTCTGCCCTGAGCGCAGCATTTGGTCATAAATCAGGCTGGTAATATGCTCAGCACTTAGTAATGTCTCTGCGGTAACCTCAGATATGGTGGTCTTAGTTGCAGGCTCACTAGCTGACTGACTGGCTGCTACCTCATTATGGCTTGAGTCTAGGCTCTCATTTTCTGCTGCTTTCTGGACTTCAGTTACGGCCTTCTTACTGGGTAAAATGCGCTCGATACGCTTGCCATCTGCTGGAAATATCGCTAAGCGTAGCTCATGAGCTTGTGGGTCGAGTGCACCCGTTATGACTCCGATAGGTTGTAAACCCCATGACCATAGTAGCTCTACCAATGCAGATAAATCTTGCTCTATCTCGCTGTCAATCAGAATAGGAATGTTACTAGACTTGTTGCTGAGCGTTTCAGCAAGCTGGGCATCTATCGCGCTTAAATCATTGGTACTGAACTGCAAACGTGAAAAGGTCAGCATTTTGCCATAAAATGCCAGTGCTGGTAATGCTGGTGCGGCGCTCGAGCTCTGGTTATCATTAACTGAAACTGTCATATATAAATCCTCAAGAGATATTCTTGTCGCTGTATTCACGGTGCAATTTTTATTGTCGAGCCATACTCTGTGTTTTATAAAACTCTGTATTTTACGAGTTATTATTTCATTAACTGGTATTTTACTGTCTATTTTTTAAATCTTAAACCACATCAACTTATTAACTGGGTATGTTTGTAGGAATATGGGCTATAGGTTAAGCATGTCTTGATGCTTCCACTGTTGCACTTTTACTTGTGCTTCAAACTCGGTCAAGCTGTCATCAATGATACTCGAAATCAAGGTATCCAGCGCCGTGTTGTCAGTATTTATTTGCGCGACGCCACTGGCAATCGCCACCATTAATGAGTCCAAAAGCTCAGGGTCAAGCAGGCGCTTATTTAGCGCATAAACGACATTTTCACCGATGTTATGCCCGACATGTTGTAGTTGCGATTCAATCAAGCTACCAGCGATGGGTATCATGCGTAGATAGCGGCGTAACTCGGGCGTATTGGCCAAACCTTCTTCGATGGCATTGCCCATCTCGCTGGCTAATATGTTACCGCCACCTGTTGCCGTAGTCAGCTCCTGCAGTTTTGGTGCAAGCTCTGCCCGCAGCACGGACAGTAATGCAGCCTCAATCTCTTTACGGTTACGAGCAATCGTGGACTCAATAAATGATTTATGCGTTTCAGGATTGGTCAGTTGCTGGCGAAAATTATGAATAGTCGTCAATATGACCCGATCAGATAGCTCTTCTAACAGTAAGTCGATATAGAACTGAATTCTATTAATCCATGGCTGCGGCAGCACCTGATAGCCAAGCTGATACAAGCGACGTCCGATGTTCACTGCACGGAACAACCGCAAGGCACGCAGCTGCGGAAAACAGCCTAATACCTCATACCAATGCACAAATGGAAAAAAGAACCAGCGATAATAGATTTTTTGTTTAATCGCAATCGCCCAACGTAACAGTAGCTCCAAAATTAAAAATATGGTAAAAAACCCACCAGCAGTACGTAGAGGGTCATGTAAGGTAGTTTGATACCAGCTGAGTGCGTCGCTAATGGACAGCCAGCCTGCGACATTGCTACTAAAATTACTCATCAAAATAGCATCAGTACTAATGACCAATAGATCAATGCTGATGGCGATAATCATCACGATATGGTAGGTGAGCTTCAAGCGATTTGGCTTTGGACGATTTGGTCGCTGCGGCTTATCATCATCTGATAGACGAGCCGACTGATTCGGTACTGGCGCAGAGTCCAGATGCGGGTTAGTAGAAGAGGCGGGCACAGTCATACCTTATAAGTGATGAATAACACAAAGAGCAAATGGTTTAGAGGATATAGGGCGTGTCCTCAATCTGAACGAAAGCGACTAAATGGGCTAAAAATGGTTAAATCTTGCCAAACTGCGTTAAATAGTGGGTCAATATCCTGATATTACCTGCGCTATTTTCCTTGTTTGACTACTATTTCCCTCATTTTTATCACCATTTTCAAAATGAGGACACGGCCTAGTCACATTATCAATGAATAGGCCTAAAAAACAACCTATCTTTTATTAAAATTTAGGCATCACTAGGTACCCTTTCAAAAATGGGCATCATAATCAGGAATGTTTGTTTCTAATGGCTTTTTTCTAGTAGCGGTATTTCTAATCGCCAACCTCTTGAGCTTTAGGACTTTCTTCAAATCCAGCCAGCATCTCTGTAATACGCTGGTCTTTTTGGTGCCAAACATGCTCAACCCAATCAAACATCTGCGCCTTTACTTCTTCGTCGTTTTCATAGCCACCATTTTGAATACCCAAAAACAAATCATCAGGGATATCAATATATCTGACATCAACGCCCAAGCGCTTGATATTTCCTTTCCACAAGTCACCATAGGTCGGCACACCGTCAGGATATACGATGGTCATATCTAATATGCCATCAACGTCTGCCCCTAACGCGTTGATCGCTAACGATAGACCACCGGCTCGCGGCTTTAGTAAATGAGTGTAAGGTGACTGTTGCTTGGCTTTTTTGGCCTGAGTAAAACGCGTCCCTTCTAAATAGTTCAATAAGGTAAATGGCTTGTCTTTTAACAGCGCACAGGCACGCTTTGCCTCTTCGATATCCTTCCCTTTTAAAGCAGGGTTTTTTGCTACTGCTTCTTTAGAGTGCCGACGCATCATGGGGAAGTCTAAAAAATAAAAAGCCTGACCAACAATCGGAATATAAATCAGCTCAAACTTGGTAAAAAATCGCGTTAGTGGCAAGCGTTTTTCACTAATATACTGCACGATACTGGTATCGACCCACGTTTGATGGTTACAGACCAGTAAATATTTACCGTTGATATGAACGTCATCAGGCAAGCTAATACGCCAATCTTTACGTGGGAGCATGTTATCGATTAAAGCGTTGTTGCTACTGATCCAATGAGTGGCAATTTTGATCACTGTTTTGTCTGCAATGGGAGCGCCAGTAATGATCTTGCCAACGCCCATCAACCATAAAGGAATACTACCACCAAAGCTATTGGCAGCGATGACACCAGTTGCTGTCGCAAGCGAGACCGCCTTTCCAAGCTTTGGGGTGCGTTTATGCATTTTTTTGATAGTAGAAGTCAGTCGCATACTAAATCCTTTTCGATCAATCTTATTGGTATGTAAGTTATCCATTATTGGCGTCGTTGTCTGTAAACCCTTCTCAGAGGGGGTGGGTTTTAGGGGTTAAAAAGACAATGGGGTAAAACGTCACAATTAAATGAAACCATCATCAGTTATTATTTACCGATGCGACTAATATAGTTTAGTCGCTGTTAATTTTATTGCCTGATTTTAGCAGAAACAAACCATAGTGTACGAGTGTAAACGTGACTTGCAATAACACGTCTTAAAAAACCACCTATATATGATAGTAAACCATCTCGAGTGGTCATCACTTTTTATACATAGATGTGACAAAATATTACACATAGTTAGATTGTAATTGACATAATAATAACGAGTATAAATAAATGCCTAAGCGAAGTAAGAGATAATGAGTGATTGGCTAAACAAGTCGGTCATCAGGCATAATTGCTTGAATTTAGGTGTCTAACATTTAAATACCTAATATTTAAGTAGCTGGCATTTAAGTAGCTAAATAAGATTAACGGAAAATCTTTATAAAAAGTACAATTTGTCTATTCATTTTTAAATTTGAGAGGAAATATTATGCGTAATACATTAATGGTCGCAGCAGTAGCATCAGGTCTAGCACTTAGTGGTTGTGCTACAGATCCAAACACTGGACAACAACGCTTGAACAAAACTGCTGTCGGTACATTGGCAGGTGCTTTAGGTGGCGGGGCTATTTCAAAAGCAACAGGTGGCGATAAGACTGGTCGTGATGCGGCAATCGGTGCAGCACTAGGTGCTGGCGTTGGTTATTACATGGAGCGTCAAGCCAAGCAGCTTGAGCAGCAAATGGCGGGTACTGGCGTAACAGTTACCCCAAATCCTAACGGTAATATTGATCTAGTCATGCC
This sequence comes from Psychrobacter sp. FME6, assembly GCF_014861365.1. GTDB lineage: Bacteria > Pseudomonadota > Gammaproteobacteria > Pseudomonadales > Moraxellaceae > Psychrobacter. The sequence goes on along the minus strand of NZ_RRYW01000051.1, from coordinate 2,578 downwards.
AGGCAACATCACTTTCTCATTCGATGATGCTACTTTGAACTCATCTTTCAAGCCAACACTTAACAAGCTTGCATCAACGATGAGTGAATATAACCAAAATACAGTAACGATTGCTGGTCATACTGATAGCAGAGGTTCTGCATCATACAACCAAGGTCTATCTCGTGACCGTGCTTATGCAGTCGCAAACTATCTAACCGCACGCGGTGTCGCTTCTAACCGTATCAATGTTGTTGCATATGGCGAGTCACGCCCAATCGCTGATAACAACAGTGATTCTGGTCGTCAACAAAACCGCCGTGTTGAGCTGGTTATCAATGCACCACAATCAGTTAATTAATAGTTGGTTCATTTTTGACTGAGTCATTTTGATTGAATAATTAACGAATTTTATATTTAGAGAAGGTCAGCTATTAGCTGGCCTTTTTTTATGCTTTAAATATAGGGTATGTTAAAAATATTCAAAAATAATTGCCGTCAGTGCGGTAGCTGACTGTTTGACGACGGCCAAATAAAAGATAACATTAATTTAAAACTAAATATTGATAATGATTATCAATAACTCTATAATTCATAGAGTTTTTTTATGGCAGTGCCATTTGATGCCCCAATTAAAACCAATTTTTTTGTGCTATATTTTTTGAGGATATGTATGACAATCACCACAGTAACGAGCCGTAAAATCTTACCAACTACTTTAGCTGCTGCACTTGCAGGGTTGTTAATGGTGTCTGGTTGTACCAAACAAACCAATGAAGAAGCCAATACGACTGCTGATACGCAAACAGAGGTAGAAAATACAGAGTCAACGACCAATACCGAGCTATCAGCTGCGGATAAAGCTCATACTGATAGGTTGGCTATCAGCTATGCAAACATGGCACATGCTGCCTATAAAGATTCTTTAGAGACCGCTAAAACATTGCAAACTGCGGTAGAAAAATATGTTGCAACACCAACCCAGGAAAATCTTGAGGCGGCAAGAGCGGCTTATAAAGCTGCACGCCAGCCGTATTCACAAACTGAGATTTTCCGTTTTGATGAAGGTTTTGTGACCGCCAATGATAAGCGTCAGATTGGCAGTGTTGATGGTTGGGAAGGGCAGGTGAATGCTTGGCCACTAGATGAAGCATTGATTGATTACGTCAATGATAGTTATCAAGGTGAGTACAACAGTAAAGACAACATCATCAATAGCGATAGTATTACGGTTGGTAGTATCAAACAAGATACTAGTACCATTACCCCTGAGCTATTGGCAGAAATGAATGAAATTGGTGGTAGTGAAGCCAATGTAACGACTGGCTATCACGCCATTGAGTTTATGCTATGGGGTCAAGACGTTAATGGCGTTGCCGAAGGTGCAGGCAACCGTCCAGTGACAGATTATGTTACTGAAACGGGTCAATGTACCAGTGGCGATACGGCCAATGACGATGCCAGCATCTGCGAGCGTCGTGGTGAGTTTTTAAAAGCCGCTGCACAGTTATTGGTTGATGATTTAACAGCGATGGAAGCCGAGTGGCAGCCTGGAAGTGAAGATACCTTACGAAGCGACCTTATGGCGCGTAAATACGATAATGGTCTGCGTCAGATTATGTATCAAATGGGCAGTTTAGCACTGGGTGAGCTGGCTTCTGAGCGTATGCAGGTGGCTTTTGTCACTGGCTCTACCGAAGATGAGCACGAATGCTTTAGTGATTTGACACATCTAAGCTATGCCAATAATGCTCGCGGTATCCAAAATGTCTTTAACGGCAGTTATAAAACAGTCGCTGGCAAATCAGTTGGTGGTTATGGTGTTAAGCACTACCTCGTTGATACTGACAATAAAGACGCTGCTGATAAGCTCGCTGCTGATTTTAAAAAGGTAGAAAATGCCTTTAATACCATCGTTGAAAAAGGCGAAAAAGACGGTATCAAAGTTGATCAAATGATTGCGACGGTTGGCCAAGCGAGTAAAGAAGGCATCTCTGCTGAAGAACAAAATAAACGCCGTGGTTGGATTGAAGCAGGTATTAATAGCTTGCAAGAGCTGACTTCGGGTATCGAAAACGCCGCAAAAGCGGTTGGTATTGACAATTTAGACGCTGATGCTGGCTCGCAATTTTAATTGGCGATTTATGTTTTTCAAAATGTTGGCCAGCTCTATTTATAATACAGGCAATTCTAAATAAAATCGATACGTTGGTAGCCACGTGCTACTGTTATAAATTTTTCTTGCTTGCTGCTTTCAAGCGCGACAGAGGCTGCAAAAAAATGACGGCAATAGCACTGCATCGGTTTTAAAGTAAATCAGCTATACCTGACGAGTCGCTATAAGATAATGAGAGTTATTTTCATAAGAAAGTAATCTATGTATAATAAACACGTTGTCGATTTTGGTTGGCAGCGTGTTTTTTTATAGTGTATTAAAATAGCCGGATAAGTCAGTGGGTAGCTCTACAGATTGATTATTTATCGACTAAAAGTGAAAAACTGGATAGCACATAATTTTAATGGTTCTTCTTAGTATTAAGTTACTAGGGGCTGTATAGAATTCAAATCAGCGGCAGCCAGATAAAGACACAAGCGAGAA
>NZ_RRYW01000263.1 GCF_014861365.1 Psychrobacter sp. FME6 | reverse complement strand
AAAATTCACCGACCAGTTCCATGCAAATAATCTCAGGATCACTCAGCTTTGGCGCGTAACCTGCACCTCGCAAGGGTTTGGTGACGACTATTTTGTAATATTGCTCTACCATTAAATAGATATTGATGATAAATTCGGTGGTGTATCAGAAAGTATGCTGAGGAGATAAAAGGAGGGTGACAGTCAAAGCAAGATGATATATTTGAGGTTATGAAGACACAAATAGATATCAGCTGCCCCGACTGTCACAGTCCCAGTTTAAAGAAAAACGGCATAAAAAGCTATGGCAAGCAGAACTACCAATGCAAGGACTGCAAACGTCAATTTATT
>NZ_RRYW01000050.1 GCF_014861365.1 Psychrobacter sp. FME6 | reverse complement strand
GGGCAGTTGCCACCAGATTTGATAAGCTCAAGCAGAGTTATGAGAATACGGTCGCTCTCGCTTGCGCTTATATCTGGCTGAAATTATGAATGTTCAACACGCCCTAATTTAGTAATTAAAAATAGTCCAAAATAATAAGAATCAAAAGCAGTGATTGAAAATAATAATAGGTAGTTTATGACAACGAATACAGTAGATAACAAGAAGCAATTTTATATAGCGACTGCTAACTTACTAAATTTTGCAAATCCTGATCGACTTTATTATCCCAATGCGCCAGCTTATAGCAATAAAGAATATGAGCATAAGCTACACGGTATAACCGATTTATTGGCAAAAGCCCACGCTGACATCATTGCAGTACAAGAGGTGTGGGACAGTGATGCACTTGAAGCATTGGCTGTCTCATTAGGATTTGAGCCGGAACATGTCGTGATTCCGCTGGCGAGTAATGACAGCTCCAGCCCTTATACACAAGGCAAGGGGGCGCAGGACACACCTGCCGTTGGCATCATTAGCCGCTTTGAGCAATTAGAGGTCAGCTCGTTGGAAGAAGTTGCGCCAAAGGCAGTGATTGATATTCCTGATATTGGCCCTTATAAACGCTTTAATCGCCCACCATTGGTAGTTCGTGTCAATGCCTATGGTCAGCCAATCACTATTATTACCGCACATCTAAAAAGCAAGCGTGCTTTTTTCTTACGTGATGACAATGGAAGCTTGATAGAAGATATGGATGATCCAAACATCCGCGTTCGTGCCAAACTGCGCAGTTTATGTATGCGCGCAGCAGAAGCCGCCTCCATCCGTATGTCTATCATTGAGCGTTTACACCACACGCGTGAACCATTGATTTTATTGGGTGATATGAATGATGTTACTGGTAGTGTAACCACTCAGCTGATGACCGAAACAGGTGAGGTCAACTATGACAAAAGTATGCGTGACGTGGCACTATTCGATGCCGCTCGTATTCAAGCTCGTTATGGTTGGATGAAGGATGTGGCATATACCCATATATATCAAGGTATGCCAGAAGTTATCGACCAGTTATTTGTTTCAGAAGAGTTTTTGCCGGATAGTAAGTTTTCGCTTGGTCAGGTAGAGCGAGTAGACTATTTTAATGACCATTTGAAATGGGACTATGCAGATAGAGTCATCGATCATGGTATTATAAGAGCTAAAATTAAACTCAATGATTAATTTTATAACATTGAATGATTAGCGCTATTAAAGTGTTAATCAATATATGATTTTTAACCCATTTATCTCCCTTGCTTGATACGTTACAAGCGTTTATGATGCCTCTCCATTGGGCGTAGTAATGCTAATATCGACTTTATACTATTGGCTTACAATAGTCCTTCAATTTAGGATAAATACTACCCCATTGTAGATTATATTTGTAAAACAGGGTGCAACATTAAGAGGCTTATGATGAGTGAAAATAGAGACGAAAAGATTGAAGATGTGTTGGTAGATTCTGAGCTGGCAAAAAAATTGGTACCCAATAAGTTTAAATTCACTAGCCAGCAAGGCCGTGCGCGCCGTCAAAAACTGCTTGCTGGTGCCAAAAAACTGAGTGAAACACAAGCGATTAATGATATTACCTTGGCTGCTGTCTGTGAAGAAGCAGGAATTCCAAGGGCTTCTGCTTATCACTTTTTCCCAAATATCGAAGCAATATTTTTAGCATTGCGCTTTTTGAATGCGATTGAAATATTAGAGATGGTAGAAACTGTTGATATTGGCAATTATGATAGATGGCAAGGCTACTTAATTGCTCTTATCGAGCAGTGTGTCACGATATTTCATAATGATGAGACCAAAGCCAAGCTCATTTATGACACCAACACGCCAGACTTCGAAGGTGATAGCTTTGGTGAAGATATAGATCATCAAATCGTTGATTTGGTTTATAAGCGCTTATCAGAGCGTTATGAAATGCCAAGTTTTGATGATATTCAAGATACATTATTGGTGGCTTATAGCATTGTTAATGCTATCTTTACCTTGTCTTATCGCCGTCATCAAAGCATCACCACTGATTATATTCAAGAAGCAAATACGGCATTTATCGCTTACTTACGTTGCTACTTACCAGAAAAGCTACCGCGTAAAAACCGTTAATGCCTTGCTGATTTAGTCCAAAAAACAGTGCGCTAAATATAGAAAAAGCCGACATATTTGTCGGCTTTTTTATTGCGAGTTTCTGATTAAGAAACTGTTTTTATATTGATATAGTCAGTGAGAAGTAATATCGCTACATCACGTACTGCAGGTACCGTTTTTTCTTGCTTGCTGTGCCTACGCAGACAGAGGCTGCAAAAAAACTATACCCGCAGTATCGTAGTGTTTTTAAAGTATTTTAACTATATGTTTATTTGCTATCGATAGTCGGTAGTACTTGTCCACTACAAGTGTCTTCAACTGAACTTAAGGGTGAATATAGCTCATAATAACGTACGATAAGCGCTTGCAAAGCGACGTTTGTTTCTGAGTTATGGTTATTAACATAGGCCTCGCGTGCCTGCTCAAGCCAACGATCTGCTTTGCGAAAGTGAGTTCCTGAGTCGCGTTCACTACGTGCGCATTGATTGGTAGCGGCCCAAATCAAAGTAACTTCACTGAAGGCAATTTCGCGTGGTGCTGAGTTTATACCGTCGCTGTCTTTTAGGGCACTGATGGTTGCCCACAGGTCAGGTCGCATTAACGCTGACATAGAGGGAATGTCTTGATATAAGGCGATATCTTTAGCAGTGCCATCTTTTAGTGCTCGTAATATAGTCTCTGCTGTTTGCAACGCATAGGTATCAGCAGGTGAGCGGCTATTGATGCTGTCTTGATGAGAGGCATAATTCAACCAAGCTTGTGCTTTATAAGCAAGATACTGCTGGTGTGCTGTCTTGTTTGCTTGCTGGTACTCTTTTAATTGATTCAGCATACAGTTCATCGTGCGCTGCTGGATGTTTTGGTCTTTGTTAGTAGAATGAGTAGGTAGCTGTGCCTCACAATGAGTGGCGGTTTTCATAGTATCCATATCAGTGCTACTTTGAGTAGTAGAGGGAGTGGATACGCAGCCCGCAGCCGACAATAACAATACAGCGGACACTGCGGTAGAAATAGAGCGTTTATAAGTGGCTACTTTGATAATAGTAGGAAGCATAATAAAAAACCTTGTAATAAGCTGATATAGTCTATTATATCGTTAACACTGATTTGGGACTGGTTTTATCGCTTATTAAACGGTCTCTATGATTTAATATTATTGACAGCGCGATAACGCCCGCATTGGGTCAGATGATAGCACGACAATACGGTGATATTATAATGTAGAGAGGCTATACCAAACGTTTGTTTTTGCATGGATTGTTACGTCTGAATAAGTCTTCGTCAAACTGGTGGTGTATCAAAAAGTATGCTGAGGAAATAATGATGTCAGCATGCTTGTTAGAACCCCACCCTTTAATTAAAAAGCGTGTTAGTCAACGATCGTATTAAGCGCTACGGCTGCAGATTTCTGTGCCGGCAATAGCTTAATATTCCAACGCAGGGTACGGTATTCAGAAAATGGGATTTTGACTATCTTGCCATCGACTTTACGCAGCAATGGTATATCGGCATAGTTCTTGCCATCGATACTGGCCTGAGCACTGGCAGGGCTGACTTCACCAGTAAAAGTCATATTGGCTGGAATAGGTAAAGTAACCGCCAAGTCATTGATGTTTTTATTAATAGTATTAGTATAGGTCGCTTTGTACTGAATGACCGTGCCCGCTGGAGCATTACGAACAGGTAAATAAGAAGTCTGACCCTCGGTGTTTTTGGTAACTTGACTGGCAGTCAAATCCATTTTTAGAGTATCATCAGCATGAGCAGTGCTTAATAATACCGACGCTAAGCTAGCTAATAAGGCGCTGCGTAAAGGGTTAAGATTTTTCATATGATATTCCTTGCGTAAACCATTACTATTAGATAGAGCGCCCTGAATTTTGTGCTAAGCAATATATAATCTGCGTTCAGTATGAGAAATAGAGCGCGCCGACAGAGAAGCTATTACTTTTTTATGATTGGCAGGATCTTGAGCATTGTTTGGATTGGCAGGGCAAGTATATTTATGTTTTAAGTAGCTATTGAGCCTCATAATTACGCACCTTATTTTATTTGATAGCACGTTCACATTAGGGCATATTCTCAATCTGAACAAAATCAACTGAATGGGCTAAAAATGGCTAAATCTTGCCAGACTGCGTCATATAGCTTGCCAATATCTTAATATTATCTGTGCTATTTTCCTTGTTTGACAGCAATTTATCTCATTTTTATTACCATTTTCAAAATGAGGACACGCCCTAGCTCTATAAACATAGTATATGCTTTAGCTTATATAATGGCATGATATATAAAGATTGAATTTAACCATATGTGCGGTTGTTTTCAAGTAAATAAAGAGCAAATGAGACGAAAGGTCGAGTAAGGCGACTGCTAGCATCCTTGTTAAGGGTATAATAGTAAATATAATGTTAAGATTTTTAACAACAATTATTCATACAATCACTAATCGATATTTATTTTAAAAATACATGTCATATCATCATTTTCTTATCGCTATAAACAATTACTGCATAAGCGCCTATAATAGACTGCCATAATCATTTAATGACTGAATAGACACAGTTAAGTGTATATTCTATTTTATAATTATGCTTATCCAAAAGATATGTTAATGTACAGTGCTATTATTTTGTATAACCTAGCTGTATATACTCCGCATAAGACAACGGAATGCTTGAGCCTAACAAGGAAGTCATAAGCAGTCCGATATCTCGTTACACACTATTCAATTAATAACACCCTGTCATCGTGCAGGGCTGACCGACAAAAAAGGATTAACACAGATGAATTATTATAAGGATGCTGATAGCACCGAAACACAGGAATGGCTACACGCTTTTGAGTCCGTACTCAAACATGCAGACAAAGACCGGGCGCAGTTTTTGCTAAAATCTTTGTATAACATGGCGGTACAAGAAGGGCTGCCGTTTAACCGTTTGGATACAGCTTATATCAATACCATCGCGGTTGAAGATGAGCCAATGTACCCTGGTGACTTGACCATCGAGCGTAAAATTCGTGCTTTGATTCGTTATAACGCGCTAGCAATGGTCATGCGCGCCAATAAAAATGATGACGATTTGGGTGGTCACTTAGCGACATTCGCCTCTAGTGCCACGCTTTATGAGACGGGTTTTAACCACTTTTTCCGTGCGGCCAGTGACCATTTCGGTGGTGACATGATTTATTATCAAGGTCACTCAGCACCAGGTATTTATGCGCGTTCTTATTTAGAAGGTCGCTTGTCCGAAGATCAGCTCGATAACTTCCGTCGTGAAGTTGGCGGTAAGGGCTTGTCAAGCTATCCGCATCCATACCTCATGCCTGATTATTGGCAGTTCCCAACGGTATCGATGGGTCTGGGCCCAATCATGTCTATTTACCATGCGCATGTACATCGCTATATGGAAAACCGTGGTTTGCTAGAAAAAGAAGGTCGTAAGATTTGGACCTTCTTAGGTGATGGCGAAACCGATGAGCCAGAAAGCTTGGGTGCCATCTCTCTCGCTGGTCGTGAGAAACTAGATAACCTGATTTGGGTGATTAACTGTAATCTACAGCGCCTCGATGGTCCAGTCCGTGGTAACGGTAAAATCATCCAAGAGCTAGAGTCAGTATTCCGCGGTGCAGGCTGGCGTGTGATTAAAGTTATTTGGGGTGGTAAGTGGGATAGCTTGCTTGCCAATGATAAAACGGGTGTGCTCAAGCATCGTATGGAAGAAGTAGTCGATGGCGAGTATCAGCTATATGAAGCCCGTACCCCTGAATTTACGCGCAAAGCATTCTTTGGTAAATATCCTGAGTTAGAAGAGATGGCTGATGCGCTCTCTGATGAAGATATTTCACGTCTAAACCGTGGTGGTCATGATCCAATGAAGGTCTATGCTGCCTTTAGTGAAGCGATGAAAACCAAAGGTCAGCCGACAGTAATTCTGGTGAAAACCGTCAAAGGTTATGGTTTATCGACCCAAACTCAAGCGGTCAATAAATCGCATCAAATCAAAAAACTGGATCAAGAAGGTTTGATGTATTTCCGTGATCGTTTTGATTTGCCATTTACCGATGAGCAGTTAGAGACGCTACCATTTTATCGCCCTGAGGAAGGTTCAGCGGAGATGAAGTATCTCAAAGGTCGCCGTGAAGCATTAGGTGGTCATTTGCCAAACCGTCGCAGTGGACATATTCCTTTAAATATCCCTGAATTGTCTATTTTTGATCGGGTGCTAAAAGGCAGTAACGGTAAAGAGCAGTCGACTACTATGGTGTTTGTACGTTTATTAGCAGCGATGCTAAAAAACAAAGACATCCAAGATCGCGTCGTACCAATCGTACCTGATGAAGCGCGTACTTTCGGTCTAGAAGGTATGTTCCGTCAATTGGGTATTTATTCTGCAGTTGGACAAAAATATACCCCAGAGGATAGCGAAGCCTTGATGGGCTATAAAGAAGCCATCGACGGTCATATGCTAGAAGAAGGCATCAACGAAGCGGGTGCCATGAGTACATGGATGGCGTTAGCAACCAGCTATTCTGTGAACGCGTTACCGATGATTCCAATGTACATTTATTACTCAATGTTTGGTTTCCAGCGCGTGGGTGATTTGGCTTGGGCGGCAGGCGACTGTCAAGCGCAAGGTTTCTTATTAGGTGCAACGGCGGGTCGTACAACACTTAACGGCGAAGGCTTGCAGCATCAAGATGGTCACTCACAAATCTTGTTCAACGTGGTGCCTAACTGTGTCAGTTATGACCCATGCTTTGGTTATGAGCTAGCAGTTATCATGCATGATGGCCTACGCCGTATGTATGGCGAAGGTGAGCGCGTCTATTATTACTTGACACTCATGAATGAAAACTATGAGCAGCCTGAAATGCCAGAAGGCGTAGAAGAAGGCATCAAACGTGGTATGTACTTGTTAGAGGATAATGGTTCAACCCAAGTACAGCTATTAGGTTCTGGGGTTATCTTGCGCGAAGTACAAAAAGCCGCGAAGATATTAAAAGACGAATTTAATATCACCTCCAACGTTTGGAGTGTGACCAGCTTCAACGAGTTGACTCGTGATGGTATGGTTTGTGATGACTACAATCGTCTGCACCCAATGGATGAAGAGCGCGTGCCATGGGTTACTGAGCAATTAGCACCGCACAAAGGTATCGTCGTAGCTGCCACTGACTATATGCGCAATTATTCAGAGCAAATCCGTGCATGGTTACCAGATAGCCGCCCTTATACCACGCTTGGTACTGACGGTTATGGACGTTCTGATTCGCGTGAGCAATTACGTAGCTTCTTTAACGTTGATGCCGCACATATTGTTGTCGCAACGCTTAAACGCTTAGCGGATGAAGGCGAAGTAGAAATGCGCTTAGTAAAAGATGCTATTTCAAGCTTGAATATTGATATTGATCATCCACCTGCATGGCAGCAGCAGCCGTATTATGACCATTCTCCAGATGCACCAGCTCCTGGTAATGTAAATCCGAATCCTGTTCCTGAGTTTGTCGCCGAAGACGATGATGAAATCAGTAATGAAGGTCGTGCTGAAGACCAAGCGGATGCAACTTTACTCAATGATGGTGATGTCAAAGAATAATAACCATAAGACAAGGAGATAAACTATGGACATTAAAGCCCCCGATTTGGGTGTTGATAGCGCCGAAGTCAGCGAAATTATGGTAGAAGTAGGTGATGTCATCGCCAAAGATGACAACATCATTCTACTAGAGTCTGACAAAGCCTCGGTCGAAGTACCAAGCTCGGCTGCTGGTAAAGTCACCAAAATCAGCGTTGCTGTTGGTGACCAAGTTAGCGAAGGTATGGTGCTGATTGAGCTTGAAAGTATAGAAAGCAATGACGATAGCGCTGCTGATGAAAAGCAAGAAGCAAATGAACAACAAAGCACAGCTGCTAAACCGGAAACAAAACCTGAGCCTACTACAACTGAATCAAAGCCGTCAGAGCCTACTGAAAAGCCGGCGTCTAACGCTGGCAAGGCAACGACTCATGCATTACCAGACTTAGGTGTTGATGAAGCGCAAGTCGCTGAGATTATGATTGCTGTTGGCGATATCGTCAGTGCTGATCAGTCAATCTTACTGATTGAGTCTGATAAAGCCTCGGTTGAAGTGCCTGCTCCACAAGCAGGTAAGGTCGAGAAAATACTGGTTGAAGCGGGCGATATGGTCGCGAACGGTCAAGATTTCATCGTTATTGTTAGTAGTGCAGAAAATGCAAACGATACTAATGATGCAAGTGAGTCTCAGGCAGATGCGGCTGAGTCAGAAGCGCCAACCACGGCCAAATCAGATGATAAAGCTGGTAAGGCTGATAAGCAAACGACTGGCGAGCCAAAGCAAGCCGCAAAACCTAAAACACCTGCTGCAACCAGTCAGAAAAATGACAAGCTGACAGAATCACAAGTCAATGAAAAGCTGGTCGATGTATATGCAGGTCCAGCCGTACGTAAGCTGGCGCGTCAGTTAGGTGTAGACATCACGCAGGTAAGTGGTACAGCACTGAACGATCGTATCCTAAAAGAAGATCTGTTTGCCCATGTGAAAGAAAGCTTAAGTACTCAAAAAGCAGCACCTGCCAGTGGTAATGTGGCTACATCGAGTCTACCAAGCTTACCTGATATGAGTAATACTGATATTTGGGGTGAAACAGAGACCCAAGACCTCAGCCGTCTACAAAAAGTCTCGATACCGCAGCTCAACTACAATACCTTGTTGCCACAAGTGACCCAGTTTGATTTGTCTGATATCACTGAGACGGAAAAGCTACGCGGTGAACTAAAAGGCGGTATGAAGGCGGAAGGTATCGGCTTCACTATCTTGGCATTTGTGGTAAAAGCAACCGCCTATGCCTTGACCCAGCATCCACGCTTCAATAGCCATTTAAGCGATGACAATACCCAAGTTATTTTACGCAAAAGCGTCAATATGGGTATTGCGGTGGCAACTGATGACGGGCTTATCGTACCTGTTATCAAAAATGTGCAAGACAAAGGTCTTAAGCAAATCGCCATTGAAATCGGTGAGCTTGCGGTAAAAGCTCGTGATAAAAAACTCAGTACCAAAGATTTGCAAGGCGCGAGCTTTACCATATCAAGCCAAGGAAATTTAGGTGGCACAGCCTTTACGCCATTAGTGAATTGGCCACAAGTGGGTATCTTGGGTGTGTCCGAGGCAAGTATGCAGCCACGTTGGAATGCTACTAAGCAAACCTTTGAGCCACGTCTCATGTTGCCGCTGTCATTATCTTACGATCACCGTGTGATTAATGGGGCAGATGCGGCCGTATTTACTCGCTATATTGCAACCTTACTGGCTGATCCACGCCGTATTTTGTTATAAGAATTGTTTTTACTAAATTTATTTGCAATAAGAGGACTGTCTACGGATGGTCTTTTTTATGCTTGATGTTTGCCGCTCAAATGTCAGGCACAAAAAAAGCCAGCGATTAAGCCAGCTTTTTTTATTCACATTACTTTATGTTATATTAGAAAGTTTTAACAAAAGCAACGCCATATACCCAAGGGCTGATGTCAACAGAACCAATGTCGCCACCATTTAACTCTACGTCAGGTTTGATGTCCATATAGCGGGCATCGATACGGAACGCTTCAGTTGGGGCAAATGGAATGTCCAGACCGATATGTCCAGCAACACCTACGCTATCTTTGATATTTAAGTCGTTACCGTTATCAAGATAGATTCTTTCTTTAAAGAACGTTGTGTAGTTAACACCCACACCAACAAATGGCTTCACGTTCATAGGCATATTATAGCCATCGAAGTGATACTGTAAAGATAGAGTCGGGGGTAAATGCTGCGTTTTAGCATCGACCTTGTCGCCATTAGCATCAGTTAAAGTGATGTCATGATGAAAAGGAATCGCCGCTAGCAATTCAACACCGATATTGTCTGCAACAAAGTATTCACCACTAATGGTTGGACGGATATCATCATCAACGTCTACAGAATACGCACCGTTTGCCAATGTGCCATTGTCGCTTTTTGGATCAACCATGTGGGCGCCAGCAGCAACCGACCAAGTACCAGCAGGAACTGCAAAAGCAGTGGTCATAGTAAGTGCAGTAGCAGCTGCTAAAACTAGGGATTGTAGTTTCATCATTTAGGTCCTTAACGTAATAGAGGATTATCGGTACTTTTCTAATGAGGGATGGCATTAGTTACCGATACACAATGTTATGATTATTGATTAGGGGCTGTATAGAATTCATCTATTAGGACTGCTGATCGCTAAAATAATTCCAGACTAGGCGTAAATCGAAGGTAATGTCGAGACCTTAGCTAGATTTACAACAACGTCTGGGGCGATTTTAGCATCAGTCCGAAGGAACAGGACTATTTTTTGCCACTTCATAGCCAAAACTATCGCGCTTAGAATAACTAAACTTACTATTTTTGGCGTCGAATTGCCTAAAAAATAGTCTCTGTCAGTTCCTTAGCTGAATTCTATACAGCCCCTAATCTGTAACATTGTAGCTCTATTATAATACATAACCATACTTTCTGTAAGGTTATAAGCATGTTTAAAGGGTTTTTATCCCATAAATTACAATAAAGATTATTTGTGAAGGTTCAATAGACCCTAATACTGGCATGTATTGAGTTTTTTGAAGCAATAGTCGTGATGTGTGGCATCTGACTTTTAAGAGGGTGTCATGACATTTTGGGGTTATTGAGGTATGGGTTTTAAACGGAACCTCCTACCTACTTATAGTCGGTTCAAAATAAAAGCGATACGATTGTAGTTAGATAAATAGCACTGTTTCGGTTTCAGAGTGAATCTACTATGGTACGAATAGCATTGATAGTGAGATAAGAAGCGGAGTAATGGTTTATGTTTGGTTATTGTAGCAACTCTCCTCCTCTACGCTGTGAGAATGCCCGTTCTACAAAGGTATTGCATCAAATAGATTCTTGTTGTCCAGAGTGTCATTTGTTTTTGCTACCCACCCAGAATATCACCCAGCAGTTACACGTTGAGGAGAAGTTTTTACGATTGGTTTTTATGATAGTGGCAACTATATTGCTAATAGCCGTCTGTATTTATTTCTTAAATTTTGTATAATCACTTACATTCTTCATAAGCCAGTTTCATGGTTGTGAGCACTTTTAGAGAGCTTGCTTCGAACTACCTACTGATAGACCTGCTTCTTGTAACCGAGTGCCAGTGTCCTATTATGTGAGGCTGCTTTATTCTATTAATTTTAGAACGGTGTTTCACCGCATAGGGACTGCATGCTATTCCAATCTATACGGCGCTTGCGACTTTTTGTTTATAATATTCTGCAAAATGATGAACATGATACGTGGTTTAGCCGTTACGTTGATTATTTTCTGATTTTTTTGATTATGGCTAACGTCACGGCAGTGATTGCTGAGTCAGTTGATAGCTGGTATTACCCTTACCAAAGTTATTTTACTTGGTTTGAGAATTTCTCTATCGTTGTGTTTGCCATCGAGTATTTACTACGATTGTGGAGTGTCGCAGAAGCCAAGCCGGACAATACAACATGGCGTCAGCGCTGGGAATGGCTAAAAAGCCCTTCGGCGTTAATTGATATTATTGCGATTGCACCCGCATTCTTAAACTTCTTTGTCAGTATTGATTTACGCTTCTTACGTATTTTGCGTCTATTTCGGATTCTGAAGCTCACCCGATATTTTGCCTCATTACGTATTTTATTGGTGGTCATTAGTAAAGAAAAAGGCTCATTTCAAGCAGTTGTTTTTATTTTAATTATTATGATTGTGACGGCATCTAGTGGTATTTATTTGGTAGAAAACCATGCCCAGCCAGAAGAATTTGAATCGATACCTAAAGCGATGTGGTGGGCTGTGGTGACACTCACGACAGTGGGTTATGGTGATGTCACACCCATTACCAATGCTGGTAAGATACTAGGTGCTATTATTACCATCTTGGGTGTGGGTCTAGCGGCATTACCTGCTGGTATTCTCGCCACAGGTTTAGCAAGCGAGCTTGCCCAACGTCGTGAAGAGCTTGAACAACACTTTCGAGAGCAGCTGATTGATAGCGATTTTGATTTGGTACAGAATCAGATGATGATTGATAAGATTCGCCGCGAGCTGGGATTAGATAAAGAACAAGCGCAAGGTATTGTTTTACAAGTTTTGCGTGAGCAAGAGCTTGAACGCCGCGAAAAAGAGGTGGAGGTGCGACAAAAGAATTTTTGTCCGCATTGTGGTGAGCCACTGTAATATTTTTTATATAGTTAAAATACTTTAAAAACGCTACGATACTGCTGGTATAGTTTTTTTGTAGCCTCTGTCTGCGTAGGCACAGCAAGCTAGAAAAAACGGTACCTGCAGTACGTGATGTATCGATTTTATTTTTCACTGATTATAGTGATTACTTGGGATTTTAAATAGATTAGAAACATAAAAAAGGGTGCGATGTTTTCATAACGTCACACCCTTTTTTATATTGAGTTATTCATATTTTATGAATAAATATATCACCTATTGATGCTATACCCCTTGTGGGATAGGAAGGACGCGTGCCAATTCATGCGCCACTTCTTGCGCCGCGCTTGCTAAATCTTCGGCAGGGAGCGGTAGGTTTTGTAATGTTAAATGCCAGTCATCGACTTCTCGGCGCAAATGTGCCACCCAAAGCGTGGTGCAATCACGCGGGAGTTGCTTTAGGTTGACTTCAAAACAACGATTGCCCTCATCATCGCTCAAATGAATCTCGCCTTTTTTGACTCTAGAAAATGGATGACCATGGTATGAGTTGGCTATCAAAGCGATATGGCTAATATGTGCTGGGACTCTTTCTAAATACAACCTTATTTGCTCTTGATCAAGCGGTGCAAGGTACATTGCTTGCTCGCCGCGATCTTTACCATTCAGGCTGTCACCTTGATGCTTAATTGATTCAGCTTTATCGCGTAATTTTTTGAACCAAACGATATCAGTCATGGTACAGTTTTCGTCATACAGCACACAAGCCAAATCAATATCAATCGCGCCTTGGTTTTTTTTAAAGCGCTTAAAAATCCCTTTTGGCTCAATCTTCGTAAATTCATAATTTAGCGCAAAAAATAAGGTTCTCGCCTCTAAACCCAATCCTCTTAAACTGTCTGAAAGT
The DNA here is from genome assembly GCF_014861365.1 of Psychrobacter sp. FME6. GTDB lineage: Bacteria > Pseudomonadota > Gammaproteobacteria > Pseudomonadales > Moraxellaceae > Psychrobacter. The sequence continues at coordinate 8,992 of NZ_RRYW01000050.1, read as the reverse complement.
AATGGTGATGGGGCAGTGGTCGACATAATATTCCTTATTTATTTTATTCTCAATTTTTTAAATGCTTGTAGCAGTGTGAATACGGTTGAATTTGAGTGTCATTACCGTTAGTTATTATTGGCGATTATTTGTCATTTAGTGCTTTTTTATTTAATGACTGCTCCAACACCGCTTGATGTAACAACTCAGGCTTGGCGTCCAATAAACCATTGCCAAAACCACGCAACCACCAGACCAGCTGTGAAGTGAGATTAACCGTTGCTTGAATGGTCAGGGTTTCATCTTCATTAGACGTGACAATTTGGTCGTCACTGAGCTTGCTTTCAGTCAGGCTTTTGCCCGCTTGTTTGGTAAATTGCAGCTCAATGGCGGTGTTTTTACCACGGTCAGGCAGCTCACCGAATAGTGGGTGGCTAAAGCCCATGCCGCCCGCGTCCAAATAAGTATCAAGTTGGAAATCAACAGGCGTTTGTGCTGCGCTATCGAGTATTTCAACGCTGGCAAATCGATGCAAGGCAAAGGTGCGAATAATAAGTTCTGGGTCATCGGTACGAGTGGCCAGTAGATAAATAATCACGCCACGTTGGATAATCGCGATGGGGTTTAAGATATATTCGCTGGCTTGCGACTTATTACTGCGAGTATAGCAGGCCTTAATTTGTAATTGATAAAATAGCGCATGATAAATATTATCTTTGCTATTCAAATCTATATGCGGGGCGATTAATGGCTGAGTGGCAGGTTCGATACGTACTCTATCAATCCAAGAATGGGTCACTTTGCTGTTTTTGAGCTGACGCCGTGCTAAGTCAAACCAAGGGAATAGTTCATCTAAAATAACGGGTGGTAGTAGCTGGGTTAGATTGGCTTCGACCATGTTAAAGGCAACTGCTTGTGATAAATTCATATGCGGTAAACTTTGCAGTGGGGCATCATCGCACCAGCGCCAGCCTTGAGGATTGGCGTTGTTTTTTTCGATAGGGAAGCGTTTGGCTAGGGCGTTTAAATCACGCTGTACAGTCCGTAGACTGATATCGAAACCTGCCAATATTAGCTGCTCATAAATATGCGTGGTGCCGACCCAGCGATTACGCTGTAGCTGCGATAACACTTGCCATTGCCGCGCCGTCGTTGCCGCACCATGCCGATTATCGCTGACATTTCCTTCGGTATTACTACTTTCATCCGCTAAAATGGGTGCTTGCACATCAGCACTCGTGTGAGCTTGATTTTGGAGGGTATCTAGGTTATCGGCGTCAGTGTGATGTTCAGTCATGAAAAGATAGCCTTTATAAAATCGCGAGTCAGTTTTTTTACGGGTTGCTCATTGGTTATGAGCAGATAAGCAACAGATTATCATCGCAGAAAATGACAGTGACGTCTAGAGATGGTCATCCTTGATTGTGCCTTTATCTCTCTCTTTTACGCTGTTCTTTCTTATCCTCTTTTTTTTGACGTTTTGCTTTACGCTTCTTTTTGTCTTTCTTTTTTGATTTTTTATCGTCTATTTCGTCGTCATCGCTATTTTGGTTTTCATCCCACAGCATTAAACGGCTTAAGACTTTGCCAAATAGTGTGTCTTTGCGATAGCGATCTTTTTTATTCATCGTATCCACAGGTAAGCCGGTCATCAAGGTTAGCGCTTCACTCAGCGTATGTACGCCATATATATGAAATTCGCCTGCTTTAACGGCAGCAATGATATCATCGCGTACCATTAATTGTTTGACGTTGGCCATCGGGATGACGACGCCTTGTTGTCCGGTCAGCTCTTGCTCACGGCAAGCATCAAAGAAGCCTGCAATTTTGGCATTAATACCGCCTACTGCTTGTACTTCACCAAGCTGATTCATCGAGCCAGTAATGGCAAAGGATTGATTAATTGGCACATTTGCTAAGGCAGATAGTAGCGCACAGCCTTCACTGACCGTGGCGCTATCGCCATCGATATGGGCGTAGCTTTGCTCGAAAGCAAGTGACGCGCTAAAGTTCAACGCATGATGCTGACTAAATAAGGCGCGTAAGTAGCTGGTCATAATCAGCATACCTTTGGCGTGTAAGCTACCGCCTAAATCGACATCGCGCTCGATATCGAGTATTTCACCAGTGCCGATGTTTGGCTGAATAACCGCAGTCAAGCGGGCTGGCATACCAAACTCGCTATCGGCATAATTGACTACCGTTAACGCATTAACTTGTCCAACGGCAAAACCCTGAGTTTGGATAAGCTGCTGACCGTTTTTGAGCTCATCCCAATATAAGTCGCGTAAGTATCCTGAGCGTTCATCCATATCGTCGATGGCTTGTGTGACATGGTGGGCATCGACAATATCTTCGCCACTCAAACGTGCATGGCGATTAGACTCGTGCAATAGCTTAATCAATAAATCACTGTGTAGGCTGAGTCGGTCTTGCTCTTCTGCTTGTAAGCTTAAATATTCGAGCAAGGCAGCTTGTGCACTACGATCAAATGGATATAGGTTGGCGTAATCAATGATATCGGCCATCTTTGCAACCAGTGCCAATTCGTGTTCATGGCTGCGAGGAACATCATCATGAAAGTCGGCACGTACTTTGAACACTGCATCAAATTCGGGCTCAAGCTCTAGTAATTCATAATATAAGTCTGCTTCGCCTAACAAAATCACCTTGATATCAAGATCTATTGGCGCTGGTGATAACGACAAACTACCCGTTAAAGTCAGCATTTGCTCGAGGCTGGAGAGCTTTATTTTACGTGACTGTAAGGCGCGCTTAAGACCTTGCCATGCATAAGGATGCTCAAGTAAATGGCTGGCCTCTAATAATAGATAACCGCCATTGGCACGGTGTAGAGCACCCGCTCGAATCATGCTGACATCGGTGGTTACTGTCCCCAATTGGGTGATTTGCTCGACATGACCCAATAAGTTTAAATGAGTGGGTAAGTCTTCAAAAATGACGGGTGCACCGCTGTCAGGAGTATGGCTGACAATGATATTGACCGTATAGCGGCTTGGTGTCGTGGCTAATGCCGCCGCCACAAAATCTTCATCATCACCATTAACGATGCGCTCAACATGAGTAATCATGTCGGCCAATATCGTCTTAAGATAGTCGACGATAAGTGGGTGAGCGGTAAATTGCTCATAAATAGGTGCAAATAAAGGCTGTAACGCTCGTTGTGCAATATTACGATGCAGCGCCTCTATGGCATCATTGGCTTCGTCTTCTAATTGCTCTAAAGCGATGGTCAGCTGACTCAGGCGTTTTTGCATATGGTTTTTTTGAGCAAAATTACTCAACTCAGCTTCGTATTCACTATTGCAGTACTCATTATTTTCAACATCAACATTAATGTCATTGTCGTTAGGAGAATTGGCTTTCTTACCTTTATCAATCGCTGATTTATTTTTATAGCTGCTAGATATTTTGTTATCTCCAGCATCAACATGACTGCCTTCTGTCGCAAGCTGGCTGGGATGTACAAACATTGCTTTATTATCGAAGGAGCGGAACGTTAGTGCTAAATCATACTGTTTGCCTTCAGCATTTAAGGCATCGTAGGCGTGGCTTTCTTTTTGATGGGTATCATTTTTGATGGCTTCGATTTTGCTTTGATATTGATCGCTACGAAAGCGTTGGCTCAGCCGATTTTTGGCTTGTTGCCATAATTGATTGACTTGTTGCTGTAATAACGTAGCCTGACCTGCCGGCAGGCGCAATGCCAGTGGGGTGCGCGGATCAGTGAAATTATGCACATAGACCCAATCGTCAGGCGTCGGTGCATCGGCAGCGATACGCTGTAATAAACGGCTGATAATCGTGCGTTTGCCCAAGCCATTTTCACCAGCAGCAAATACATGATAACCACTGGCTTTGATGTCCAAAGCCGTCTGCAAAGCTTTGAGTGCACGCTGCTGACCGAAGCCCACATCCAAATCGGGTGCCGTCCGTGTGTCTGTTGGCAGATTATTCGGCTCGCTATAACGCTTGAGTTGCTCAGCGCTAACAAGGCAGCGTTGCTTAACCTCAATACAGGTAGGATGTAGCGTATGTGATGTTGCTTGTTTAGTAGCTGTCAATTCAGCGGTCGGTATTACCATGTTATTAGCGTCTTTTGATACGTGAGATATAGGGGCTTGCGGCTGTTCAGTCATAGGCGTCGGATAAATCGTCTTAAAAAATGAAGGGGGTATATCTGTGAATGTTCAGTACGCTTTAATAGTAAATTTAACATTATCAAAGAACAATAACGCCTCAATACCAGCGTAGATAGTATAAGATGTCTCACATTGGTGCAATCTGCAACTATTCAATGGGCAGCCTGCATGATAAAATAGACGGTTCACATGTCAAAACTGGATAACTCGTTGTATGTCAGCTTCCGCTAAAACCACCGCATCGTCTGCTAGCACGGGTAATATTCGTATTGACCCAACTGGCTTTGTAAAGATTGGATCACAACTGCCAGCGCTGGCCAATATTTTGGCGCAAGCGATAAATGAGCTGGATCTGACCTTAAGCGCACCGCAGCAGCGCACATTATTATTGTACCTAGACCAGCTTTTATTATGGAATAAAGCGTATAATCTGACCGCGATTACCAATCCAGAAGAAGCGTTAATCAAACATGTGATTGATTGTTTGTCTATTATAACCCATTTGCCGTCAGGGTCGCTGTTAGATATCGGTACAGGGGCAGGGTTGCCTGCGGTGATTATCGCCATTTGTCAGCCTGAGCGCCAATGTACTGCCCTTGATAGCAATCAGAAAAAAATCCGTTTTATTAAACAAATTAGCAGCGAGCTTGGTTTGGCTAATATGCAGCCTATCGCCTCTCGTATCGAGGCGCATGAAGCCAGCTATGATGTGGTTACCTCTAGAGCGTTTGCCAGTTTGATCGACTTTGTTGAAGTGGCTCAGCCACGATTGGCAGAAAACGGCTATCTATGCGCAATGAAAGGTAAAGCCCCGAGCGATGATGAGTTACAAGCGCTTGATGACGAATGGCAAATTAAGACAATTAAGCTAAAAGTACCGCGTTTGCATGATAGTCGTCATTTAATTGAATTGTCTTATAAAAATGTCTAAGCTATGAACATCCTTTCGGTTAGGTAATAGCAACCATGAAACAGCAAAGGTCTTTTTTGTGGAACCTAGTTTACGTACGTAATTAAATGACCTAGTATCTAGAACCTACAAATGTGGCAACCTAAAAGTTTAGTGGCAAACATTGTGATAGATGAAGTAAGCAAGTAACAGTAACAAACCCTAATTAAATTGAGTGAGTGTATGGAAATCATAGCCATTGCGAATCAAAAAGGCGGCGTGGGTAAAACCACGACGGCGGTAAATTTGACCGCCAGCTTGGCTGCTAAGCGCAAGCACGTACTGCTGATTGACTTAGACCCACAAGGCAATGCCACCAGCGGAACGGGCGTGGACAAAAACGAATTAGAATTGACCATCGCCGACGTGTTACTTGATGGTGTCTCGTTGTCTGAGGTCATTGTCAGCAGTCCAGCAGGGTTTGATGTTATCGGCGCCAATCGTGATTTGGCGGGTATGGATATCACCTTAATGAACAAAACTAATAGTCATGAGCTGTTTAAAACAGCGATGGCAGAGTTGGTTGAGGATCAAAGCGCGGCTGCAAAACCTGCCTACGATTATGTGGTTATCGACTGTGCACCCAGCTTAAACTTGCTGACGATTAATGCCTTGGTCGCCACAGATGGGGTGATTATTCCGATGCAGTGTGAGTATTATGCGCTAGAGGGGTTGGCTGATTTATCGCAAACGATAGAGCGTTTAACCGAGCTGAATCCTAAGCTATATATTCGTGGTGTGGTAAGAACATTATTCGATGCACGCAACACACTGGCTCGCGATGTATCTGCCGAGCTAGAAGCGCACTTCGGTGATATTATGTATAAAACCCATATCCCAAGAAATATCCGCTTAGCAGAAGCACCAGCGCATGGCTTGCCGGTTATTGCGTATGAAAGATGGTCAAAAGGCTCGCGTGCTTATCAAAAATTGGCAGCTGAAGTCATCAAACAAAGTCATTAGAAAGTGCTGGTTATAATAGTGTGAGAAAAAGTAACTGCTCATCAGCAAAAGAAATCGGTCATAGCAGCAAGCAATCAGCCAGATAGCAGAGCATTAAGCTTTAAACATTAGATTCATTGTTACATCGTATTTAACATCATTTGGCTTTTATTTTAGCGTTAGAGGATAGGTAATCATGGCGAAGAAAAGAGGGTTGGCTGCTAATAGAGGCTTGGATGCTTTATTGGGGTCAATCAAAAAAGAAAAGCAAATTACCGCCTCTGCCTTGCAAGACGATAGGGTGGCAAGTGACAACACTTTGCCTGCCGAAACGTTAGACACGAATATAGTAAACGCCAGTACGCCGACTAAAACTGATCGTACAAAGACCAGTGAAAAGTCTACAACTGCTAAATCAGAGGCTTCTGAGCCAAAAGACAGTGGACAGCGTAAAGCACGTGCGCCGCGTACGACAAGTAAAATGGCAGCTAATAAAACTCGTATAAATGGGGCAGAAAATAGCCAATCAGAAGACCAAATTAGCTTAGTGCAAATCGATGTGACCCGCTTGCAAGCAGGTAAATACCAGCCGCGCCGCGATATGAGTGAAACGGCACTTGCAGAACTGGCGTCTTCTATTGAGCAACATGGCGTGATGCAACCAATCGTTATTCGCCCATTATTAGCCAATGAAGACAAGAGTGAAGCTTTTGTTACTCATGAAATTATCGCTGGTGAGCGCCGCTGGCGTGCGGCAAAAATGGCTGGTAAGTCAGTTATTCCAGCGATTGAACGTGCTTTATCAGACGAGCTGGCTATCGCACTGGCTTTGATTGAAAATATCCAGCGCGAAGATTTATCGGTGATTGAGCAAGCCGCAGCATTACAGCGTTTCCATACGGAGTTTGGTATGAGTCATGCGATGATTGCTGAAGTCGTTGGTAAAGCGCGGACCACCGTATCAAACCTACTGCGCTTAAATCAGCTACATGACACAGTCAAAGACCACTTATCCAATAACGCCTTAGATATGGGTCATGCTCGTACTCTTTTAGCTTTATCCTCTGAGCAGCAACCGATCATTGCCCAAAAAATTATCGATGGTGGTATGACTGTGCGTGAAGCGGAAAAGCTCGTTAAGTCCATCTTGCAACCTGCACCCAAACCCAGTCGCACCGAACAAACTCAATCTCGCGATGCTGAGCGTTTAACGCAGAGACTGACGGACATGCTAGGAGCAGAGGTCAAACTTAAGCATAAAAAAGACGGGCAGGGAAGCGTCGAAATATTTTTCCACAACCAAGAACAGCTCGCCGCCTTGGTTAAGCATATAGAAGCGCAAGCTTAAGGTATTAATACATCCATAGTGCGGATTAAAATTATCTTGAAGACCCCTATTTTTATAAAAACTTAAAAGAGAGTCAGTATGTGGGAGTTGGTAAAAGCGGGTGGTTGGTTGATGACGCCTATTGTGGTTTGTTCAATATTGGCGTTAGTGATTATTATCGAGCGTAGCCATACCTTGCAGTTTAATAAAATCGTACCTAAACGATTACGCGAACAACTAATAACTCGCCTGCGTGAAAACGGCGATATTGGTCGTACGCAATTGATGAATGTCAAAGAGAAGACCGCTTTGGGTGATATTTTAGCGACTGGTTTGCTTTATCGTCAGTATGGCTTAGAGTCGATGACCATGCATATGCAAAATCGGGCGAGCGTGCAAGTTCATCAATTAGAAAAAAACATCAATATGCTGGGTACTATCGGGGCGATTGCTCCATTACTGGGCTTGCTGGGTACGGTATTGGGGATTATTTCTTCATTCTTGGCCATTACCGATGGCGCGATGCAAGACCCAACGATGCTTGCCGCTGGCGTGTCACAAGCATTGATTACAACTGCTGCTGGTATGATTGTCGCCATCCCAGCGTTGGTCGCTTATCGTTACTTTCAGCGCCGTATTATTGATATCAATGCTCAGTTTGAAACCCAAGCAGGGCTTATGATTCAAGAGCTATATGACTATCAATTATTAGAGCATAATCATATAGAGCATAGTCATAAGCCTAATGTACCTTTGTCTGAGAATAGCGTATCGTCTGATGATCATGCAGATGGTAGACATTCAATTGATGGTTTAGGTAAAGTCGCAACGGCTAATTTGTCATAGTAGCAGTATCGAAGTTAGGATAATCCTACGTTAAGTACAGCAGCAACAATGATATTAAAGAGAGTGATATGCGCTTTAGAAAACCAACCGTTGAACCACTTGAAATTAATCTAACGCCGATGATTGACTGTTTATTATTTTTGATTGTGTTTTTATTGCTGGCAACCTCGTTCAATCACTTTAGCCGCTTAAATATCATTCTGCCTGAAGCAGAAGGTGTCGCGTTGACAGAGCAAAAAAACAGCATCGAAGTCGCGGTACAAGAAGACGGTAGTTACTTAGTCAATGGCATTACACTTGCTAGTAGTAACGAAGCTGAGCTTACCAGTATGCTACAGCAAGAGGCAGGTGGTAATCGCGATATGCTATTTGTCATTGCTGCGGATGCCAATGCGACCCATCAGTCAGTGGTGCGGGTGATGGATATTGCAGGAAAACTGGGTTTCTTGAATCTAAATATCAGCACGGTCGTACCACTGGGTCAGCCTTTACCGCAATAATGTATACCAGTTCTGCTGTAGGGCTTTTATATTGAACTTACTATATAAAACCCCACTCTCAACATCGAAAGTGATTGAAAAAAGAAGAGCATCTCACTAATCTATTGTTTTCGACCAAGAATACAACGGAGTCATGAGATGCCCATAGACGAATTTATCATCAATATCTATTTAATGGTAGAGCAATATTACAAAATAGTCGTCACCAAACCCTTGCGAGGGGCAGGTTATGCGCCAAAGCTGAGTGATCCTGAGATTATTTGCATGGAACTGGTCGGTGAGTTTT
>NZ_RRYW01000262.1 GCF_014861365.1 Psychrobacter sp. FME6 | reverse complement strand
TTCTTTGGGTTATTATAACCTCTTAGAAGCTGTCCAATTTTATTATGCCACTACAAACACTAGGCGTACCTCCTGAAAAAACATTAGAAATACTGCCTATTGTCATCTCTACCCAATCCCCACTAAAGCCTTCTAAACGAATCTCAGGCTGCCTTTGTTCTTTTTGTGGAAACATTTTACTGAGCAGTGACTTTTTAAGCGTTTGCGTTTGCTCATGCTTACGGCGCTGTAGGGCAATGGTTTGATCGATATTTTGAAAAAGGTTACCGATAGCGGTTTGAGCTATGCTGAAGAAACCGTAGAGATAAACTTGGTAAACTAACGACTCGATGA
>NZ_RRYW01000261.1 GCF_014861365.1 Psychrobacter sp. FME6 | reverse complement strand
GATCAAAACGTTTGGCCACTTGGCGTAAGTGCGCGGTAAATTCCACCGCTTTATCGTGGTCCTCAATACCATGGTGCTGTGCAAACTCGTTGAGTAGTGCCACTTGCCGCTGATCAAATTTATCAGGGGCGTCATCCGCGGTTTCTCCTTGCGCCCATCTGATAGCCATATCATCACGATGACGTTGTATTAAGCGCATGGCTAGGTGCAGCTTCATACGTTCAACATACTCAAAGATTCTCTCATCTTTGTGACGGTTTGCTCGAGTGTCTCGATCAATGCGTCCTTCTTGTCGATCAAGTCGAGCAGCTCTTGCTCGTCGTGCTGCGTCATCGA
>NZ_RRYW01000260.1 GCF_014861365.1 Psychrobacter sp. FME6 | reverse complement strand
GATCAAAACGTTTGGCCACTTGGCGTAAGTGCGCGGTAAATTCCACCGCTTTATCATGGTCCTCAATACCATGGCGCTGTGCAAACTCGCTGAGTTGCGCCACTTGACGTTGATCAAATTTATCAGGGGCGTCATCCGCGGTTTCTCCTTGTTCCCACCTGATAGCCATCGCCTCACGATGACGTTGTATCAAGCGCATCGCTAGGTGCAGCTTCATACGTTCAGCATACTCAAAGATTCTCTCATCTTTAAAACGGTTTGCTCGAGTGTCTCGATCAATTCGTCCTTCTTGTCGATCAAGTCGAGCAGCTCTTGCTCGTCGTGCTGCGTCATCGA
>NZ_RRYW01000049.1 GCF_014861365.1 Psychrobacter sp. FME6 | reverse complement strand
CCAAGGTTGGATGGAAAATGACTTATCTAAATTGTTTTATGATATTCATCCAAATTATAACTCTTTTGTAGTGCAGTGACTATAGCAAGAAAAACGAGTGCCAGTGCTACGTACTGTAGACTAAACGAGTTTGACCCAGCTAATCGTACTTTTTGGGATTGGTATCAGTTGGAAGTTCAAAACAATTGCAGAAAGTAGGTCATATGCACTTGCTACCTTATCAATCAGAGCAAACTTAGTATATGAGTATGGCGCAATCGAAAATAGCGCCAGCCCTTTTTTTATAGGACTTGACGCTATTATAAGAACAAATAACCGCTAAATACTATCAGCGTATGGTAACAAATCAGACACTTATACAGATTTGCCTAACTGAGCCGCTTTTAGGGCACCTTCTTGTTCAGCGATAGAATCACACTTATTGGGATCATCACCGCAGTACGAGCATTTTTCATTGCCCATCAATTTGGCAACACCACCACAAGAGCCTTTCAATGGCTTCTTTTGAAACATATAACCGATGCCCATAAACACAAAAAACAGGATAAAGACGGTAAAGGTAACAGCGAGCATGGGAAGTAATTGGCTAAGCATGGGGTAACCTCGGCTTATTAGGGACAGACTATCACTTTATATAGATCATGACATATACAACATAGCAGGCTGTCCTGAAGTTTATAACTCTATTTTACCACATATTCATAGGGTAATAATATCGATGGAAATCATGCAAATACAGTCAGTTACAACCAGCTACATTACATGGATAGCGATGTAGGTAGCAGCCCCTGCTAAGTAGCCCAGAAGTGCAAGACCACTGATATGTTTGAGATACCACATAAAGGAGATTTTCTCCATACCCATCGCTGCAACCCCAGCTGCTGAACCAATGATTAAGCAACTACCACCAACGCCTGCACAGTAAGCCAAGAAGTGCCAAAATGCCCCATCTTGTAAAAACTGACTTTGGCGCGCCAAATCACCACCGGTTAAACCCGCCATAGCAGAGTCGCTAAGGAGAGGGTACATTTTCATAGCACCGGCTACCAGTGGAACGTTATCTACCAATGATGACAGGAGGCCGATTAAGACGTTAATAACATATAAGTTACCAAAGGTATTATCCAGCCACGTTGCCATATCAATTAAGTGACCGGCAGTGGCCAGTCCAGATACGGCCAATAAGATACCTAAGAAGAATAAAATACTAGACATGTCGACCCGAGTAAGCACCCCAACGACAGTCATTTGTTGCTTAACGCGCCAGTTATCATGGCGATGCACCAGTTCGGTAAAAACCCAAAGTACACCGACACCAAACAAGATACCCATGTAGGGTGGCAGATGGGTCAAGGTCTTAAATACTGGGACGAATGCCAGCGCACCTAAGCCTAATGCCAGAATACTGATACGCATTTTACTGGTAACGGTATCGAGAGACACTGCCGCTGTATCGTCATCTGTTTTGGTTACAGAAGTTTGAGATAAAGAGTCTTGAGACGAAGAAGCATGACCACCTTCCATTGCCATAACAGCCGTATCACCGCCGGTATAGCTGCCAAGGTAATTGGTATTAGACGAGGTTATTGTTGCTTTGGCAGGTTTCGGCCGCTGTACTTGTTTGCCTTTAAACATGAACGTCAATAAGATTAATGGCACCATAGCAGCCATCAAGCTGGGGACGATCAAATCAACGATAATACGACTGGCAGTAATTTGATGGCCAATCCACAGCATGGTAGTCGTCACATCACCAATCGGTGACCAGGCACCGCCAGCGTTAGCACAGACCACGACCGTGCCAACAAACCACAAACGCAGCTCTTTATCGGCTACCAGTTTGCGCAGTAAGGAAATCATGACGATGGTAGTGGTAAGGTTATCTAACAGCGCGGAGAAAAAGAAGGTAAGCGCACCAATGGTCCATAAAAGCGTGACGGCGTTGGTAGTATGAATACGGTTGGTAATAGCAGCAAAACCATCATGAGCATCGACCAACTCCACGATGACCATCGCCCCCATTAAGAAAAACAAAATTTCAGCAATCTCTGCTAAGTGATGCCTAAGCTCAGCGTTGATGATGGTAGTCGTATCAAGCCCATTAACCAGCTGATCAGCGAGCAAAGTATCTGCACCAATCACCAGTAGTGTCCAGACAATAATTGCAGTGAGCAGGGCGGAAGCTGCTTTATCAACATGAAGGTTATGCTCTAAAGCAATAGCAATATAGCCCAATACAAAAAATACCGCCATCAATGAATAAACCATCTCATATCCTTAGTGTAAGAACACTCTGATAACTTTTCTTCTAAACGGTATATTGTAACGCTTATATAATAATTAAAACACTTAGTAATAATCCTGTGATAATAAGTCGTAAAAAACCAAACAAACGCGGCCTAATCTCTATTTGAATTGCCGGCTCTTAAGGTTGCCATAGTAGGCGTTTGTACTACCTGCCAGTCATCAGCACTATCCTTCAAATCACCATGTTTTACGCCATCGGCTAATATCACGAACAATGCGGCTATATTTTGCTGTTTCGCGACATCCAATGCTTTTTGATAGGGCATAGCGGTCAATGCCGTCGCCCACGCATCGGCCAGTGCCACTGATTCTGCCACCACGGTTACCGAAGGTGCGCCGCCAGCGATAGGTGCGCCAGTAGTAGGGTCAATTGTATGGCTATAGTGTTTGCCATCGAATATGACAGAATTGCGATAGTTGCCGGAAGTGGCGATATACATCTTATTATCAGTGTCGGTTGGTTGGCGAATTGCTGAGATAGGCTGACGCTCGTTGACTGTGCTGTCTTCGATAGGGGCATCAATCGCAATTTGCCATGGCTGCTGTTGATTATTGACACCAGAAGTTGCAATCTCTCCGCCAATCTCAACCATATAATTACGAATCTGATAATTGTCTCTGAGCACGTCGGCGATGACATCGACACCATAGCCTTTGGCGACTGCGGAAAAATCAAGCGCGATACCATCTTTGGTTTTATAGATAGTTTGATCTTTTTGTACCACGCTCTCAAAGTCGACCAAGGCTTTTGCTTGAGCAATCTCAAGTGCCGTTGGCGGACTTTGTAGACGCTCGACGGTCATGGTGCTACCAAAGCCCCACGTTTCTATTAAAGGCAACACCGTAGGATCAAACGCCCCATTTGACTGCTGATAGACTTGCCTTGAGGCTTCTAGCACATGACTAAAGTCTGCATCAATCGTGATAGGCGTGTCTTTTGCCAAACGATTAAATTTAGAGATGGTAGAGTCGCTTTGATAAGTAGACATGCTGTCATTGATTTGTTTTAAACGCGCATCGATTGCTGCTTGTATGGCCTTTTCATCAGCATCGTCTGGCAACTGATAGGTGATGTGATAGCTAGTGCCCATCGTCTCACCGATGAGGTAGTTATAATCTGGTTTTTGCTGGCAAGCGCTAAGGCTCAAGGCGCTGGTGAGACCAATGGTACTAAATAGGGTGAGGGTAATCATTTTATTAGAAGGTAGGAGCTGCATTGAATTTGCCATAGTATTTTTTAAAAGAAGTAAGGTGAATAGCGGTTTGGATATATTTTGGCTATTTTACACCGCTTATCACCTATAAGGCCAATGCATCGGCTTAAGTCTCGCCTATTTAATACACTGGACTTACTTTACTTGTACCTCACGAATAAGCTTATAGAGTTTTGGTGGTGAGACTCGGTTAATTCTTGTGGCCAGCTTTTCTTTGCTGCCTGCGACGATGATATATTCTTCGCCTTTGGAGAGAGCTTTGACGACTTGCTTGGCAAATGCTGTCGCCGTCAGTCCTTTATTGGTGGCTTCGTCCATCGTGCCCTGTGTGCTACCATCGCCAGTCAAGGCATTGATAGAGACATTGGTTTGGATAAACCCTGGAAATATCGTTGCGACCTCTATGCCGTCTTCATACAATTCGGCACGTAAACTATTGGCCCACATATGGATCGCCGCTTTGGCAGCTCCGTAAGCACCGCGATATTGTGTTCCTAATAACCCTGCCACACTCGATACCATCACTATTTTGCCACCACCTTGCGCGATCATATCGGGTAATACCAATCTGCTTAGACGTGTTTGTGCAAAGTAATCGATTTCCATGATTTGACGCTCAACGTCCTCAGTGGTTTCCATAATCAGTGAGCGTTGACTGACGCCTGCATTATTAATCAGCCAATCGATTTCTCCTGCTTGTGTTTTGACAGCATCATAAGCTTCTTTTGCTTGCGCGGCCTCGGCTATATCAAAAGGTACGATGATATGTTTTTTGCTATGTTTGCAGCGTTTTTTGACCGCTGCTAGCTTGTTTTTATCGCGCCCACTCAAGACAATCCTCGCGCCTCGTTTAGCAAAGGCAATGGCTAGAGCTTCACCGATACCGCTAGAGGCACCAGTTATCCAAATGGTTAAGTCTTTAACTTTAGTTTTCATAAGAATCCTTTCTTGTTCACATATGCTTATTATCACATCATTGCTAATTGATGACATGCCCTAGTTTGGCTCATAAAAAAAGAGCCTCAATCGAGACTCTTAATTTATCATATATGATTTAGTTAATCATGGTAGCGTCATGACATGGCTTAATAATTGGGATTTAATCGAACAGTTTAACCATCCGCCTTAACCGCCAAAGTCATCAAGCATAATGTTTTCATCTTCAACACCCAAGCTATGTAGCATATCGATGACCGCCGCGTTCATCATTGGTGGCCCACACATATAGTACTCACAATCTTCTGGGTTTGGATGATCTTTGAGATATTCTTCTAATAAGACGTTATGGATAAAGCCGGTATAGCCATCCCAATTGTCTTCTGGCAATGGGTCTGATAAGGCCACATGCCACTCAAAGTTAGCAAACTCTTCTTCTAGCTGATCGTAATCTTCAACGTAGAACATCTCACGGATAGAGCGTGCACCATACCAAAAGCTAATCTTGCGATCAGAGTGTAGACGCTTAAGCTGATCAAAGATGTGCGAGCGCATCGGCGCCATACCCGCACCACCACCGACGAAGATCATCTCAGCCTGGGTATCTTTGGCGAAAAACTCACCATAAGGTCCAGACACGGTCACTTTATCGCCCGGTTTGAGACTAAACGTCCATGACGACATTTTACCCGGTGGGATACCGTCAGGGCCACGCGGTGGTGGACTAGCGATACGAATATTAAACTTGATCAGGCCTTTTTCTTCTGGATAGTTGGCCATTGAATAAGCACGAATGACTGGTTCATCAACTTTCGATACATAATCAAAGATGCCGAACTTTTCCCAATCCTCACGGTACTCTTCTTCGATATCGAAGTCTTTATAATGCACTTCGTGCGGTGGCGCCTCCAACTGTACATAACCGCCAGCGCGGAAGTTCACTTCTTCGCCTTCTGGAATTTTTAGTACCAATTCTTTAATAAAGGTGGCGACGTTCTCATTAGAGATAACTTCACATTCCCACTTTTGTACATCAAAGAATTCAGGATCGATCTCAATTTCCATGTCTTGCTTAACCGCTACCTGACAGGCAAGGCGCATATGATTGCGAATCTCACCTTGAGTAAAATAGCCTTCTTCGGTGGGCAAAATAGAGCCGCCACCTTCAATAACACGGCAGCGACACTGGGCGCACGTACCGCCACCACCACATGCCGAAGACAAGAAAATGCCTTCGCTAGCAAGGGTCTGTAGTAGCTTACCGCCTGCTGGTGTCACCACATCATTGTCGGGATTATCATTGATATGAATGGTAACATCGCCTGAACTGACCAGTCTTGAGCGCGCCGCCAAAATAATGGCGACCAGACCCATGATGATCAAGGTAAACATAGCAACGCCACCAATCGCCGTAGCATAATCCATGGTAGGTATCCTTAATCTATGGGGTAGGGGTGCGAGGTCATATAAATTGCCTCGACCCTCTACCGAATAAATGAATTAATTAGGTCAAATAACTGAGTATGGTTTTAAGCATAATTCTGTCTATCAATAAGCGATAAACAGCGGCTTAAATGGACATACCACCGAACGACATAAAGCCAAGTGACATGAGACCAACGGTGATAAAGGTAATACCAAGACCCTGTAGTGGTGCTGGGATATCTGAGTATTTAAGCTTTTCGCGGATACCAGCCAGCACGGTAATAGCAAGTGCCCAACCAAAACCAGCACCAACGCCATACACCATGGATTCACCAAAGTTATAGTCACGCTCAACCATAAACAGTACGCCACCTAGGATGGCGCAGTTGACAGTAATAAGTGGTAAGAAAACCCCAAGTGCGTTATATAGAGCAGGTACGAACTTGTCTAGGAACATCTCTAGAATCTGTACCACCGCAGCGATAAGACCGATATAACTCAGCAAGCCTAAAAAGCTCAAATCGATATCAGGGAAACCTGCCCACGCCAGCGCACCATCTTTTAGGATGAACTGAAATAGTAGGTTGTTTAGCGGTACGGTAATTGCCATAACGACAACGACTGCGACCCCAAGACCAATAGCAGTGGAGACTTTCTTGGATACTGCCAAGAAAGTACACATACCTAAGAAGTAGGCCAGCGCCATATTCTCAATAAAGACTGAGGTTATGAATAAACTAACATAATGTCCCATTAGTGACCGCCTCCATGTGCCATGCCTTTAGATTGCGGCTTCATTACAAACTCAGCCTCTTCAACTTGTTCAGGCTTCCATATACGAATAATGACGATAAACATCGCAATAATAAAGAATGCAGAAGGTGGTAATAACAATAAACCATTAGGGACATACCAGCCGCCATCAGTTGCTGGCTGTAGTAAAGTAATGCCAAACCAGCTGCCTGAGCCTAATATTTCGCGAATAGTACCGACGAATAAAAGGACAGCAGAGTAGCCAAGACCGTTACCGATACCATCTAAAAAGCTGGGTACGGGCGGGTTGCTCATGGCAAATGCTTCAGCACGGCCCATTACGATACAGTTGGTGATAATCAAACCTACGAATACTGAAAGCCCTTTACTCACATCATAAGCGACTGCTTTTAGTATCTGATCGACCACGATAACCAATGAGGCAATAATCGTCATCTGCACGATAATACGAATGCTCGATGGAATTTGCTTACGAATACTAGAGATAAAAAAGCTGGAAAATGCCGTTACCAAAGTCAACGCCACACTCATAACCAGCGCATTAGCGACCGTAGTCGTTACCGCCAACGCAGAACAAATACCTAGTATTTGTAGGCCAATGGGGTTGTTATCAAAAATAGGTGAAACTAAAATACTTTTTGTATCAGCCACGTTAAGCCTCCTTGCCGTGTGCTGCTGGTGCTATTGATGCCAGCTCGGTTACGGGATGCGTTTCTTTCTGAGTGAGCTTTTGGCTAGTTTGCGTATCAGTGCTTTTGAGCGTTTTGCCACTTTCTTCACGCACATGATCTAAATAAGGCTTATAACCTTGCTCACCTAACCAAAACTGAATCATATTACTGACGCCACGACTGGTCAAAGTCGCCCCACTGATACCATCGACCCAATTCTCTCTCGAGCCTGAAGTAGCAACACCAGTAGCAACATCGCCACTTTCGTCGTAAGAGTGGATACCAGTCCACATCGCGCGCCATTTTGGCTCTTCGATACGAGCGCCTAGACCTGGGGTTTCTTTATGCTCATAAAAGCTAATACCTTTGATGGTATTCATATCACCTTCAAGCGTTAAGAAACCATAAATAGTGCCCCAAAGGCCGTAGCCCTGAATCGGTAGGACGACCATTTCAGGGTCTCCCGCGTCATCGTTCTTGACATAGACTTTGGCATATTTAGGTTTGCGGCCAATACTAGCAGGGTCATTGTTACCTAGGTCGTCGCTTAAGGCTTCGTTCTTAGTTGCTTGACTAGTATCATAAGTATTACGATCATCGATACCAACAGCCTTTAGGGCGTCGTCATCGAGATAGTTACCTTTATTTAAGTCAACAATTTCCACTTCAAAATCTTTGAAACGCTCAGCGACATCTTCATTGGTATCAGAGGCAGGATCAAACAAGCCTGCGGCGACCAAGATGTTTTTATTACGGTCTAAACGGGCGTTTTCGACTTGCGCCGGCTTTAAGCCGACGGCTGCGGCGGCAACCAATACTGAACACACCAAACATAGTATCAACGCTACGATGATGGTTTTTGTATTGTTGCTTTTAGGCTTAAGGTTACTTTTGGGCTTGGACATAGCGAACCCTCCGTGCAGTTTGGCGTTTGATATTTGCTTGGGTCACAAAATAGTCAAACAATGGAGCAAATAAGTTGGCAAATAGGATGGCAAGCATGATGCCTTCTGGGAATGCTGGGTTAATGACTCGAATTAATACGGTCATAAAGCCAATCAAGATACCATAAGCCCAGCGGCCTTTATTGGTATGTGCCGCTGATACTGGATCGGTCGCCATAAAGACTGCACCGAACGCAAAACCACCGATAACTAAATGCCAGTAGAATGGCAAACTCATCATCATGTTGTCTTCAGAGCCAATCATATTAAAGACCAGCGAAGTAGCGATTAGACCGATCACACAACCTGCCATGATGCGCCATGAGGCAATGCGCGTCCAAAGTAGAATCACAGCACCTAATAAGATAGCCAGTGTTGATACTTCACCGATACTGCCTTGCATATTACCTAAGAACGCATCGCTCCAAGTAATGGCATTACCATAAACATCGACGAAGTCTTGTGGGACGACGCCAAGTGCGGCAAGACCAAGCGGTGTTGCGCCAGAGAAACCATCAACCGCCGTCCATACTGAATCACCAGACATATAGGCTGGATAAGCAAAGTATAAGAATGCACGGCCCGATAGGGCAGGGTTAAGGAAGTTCTTACCGGTACCGCCAAAGACTTCTTTTGCCACAACCACACCAAAGATAATACCTAGGGCAACTTGCCATAGTGGAATATCTGGTGGTAGACATAGCGCAAATAGCACCGAGGTGACAAAGAAACCTTCGTTGACCTCATGGCCACGCACCACAGCAAATATAATCTCACAGAGGATACCGACCCCAAAGGTGACGATATAAATCGGTAAGAATTGCATTGCCCCATAGACAAAACTCGCCCAAATACTTTCAGGGTTATAGCCTGCCATATTAGTAATAACAGTGCGCCAGCCTTCAGGCTGCAAGCCAAGTTGAGCAACAGCAGTCAATGCTTGATGACCAATGTTGTACATACCCCAAAACATCGCTGGGAAGGTACATAGCCATACAGTAATCATAATACGCTTCAGGTCGATACCATCGCGTACATGGGATGAGGCGTATGTCGTTGAGCCTGGTTGACGTAAAAACGTATCAAACATCTCAAAGAGGGCATAGTATTTTTCGTGTTTGCCACCTTTGGTGAAAGACGGCTCCATACGATCGAACATATTGTGTAAAAATTTCATCGTGGTTAGCCCTCCAGCTCAATGCGCGTTAAGTTATCACGCAAAATATCACCGAATTCATATTTGCCAGGAGATACGAAGGTGCATAATGCTAAATCTTCTTCGTCCAATTCGAGTACGCCCAAATCTACCGCGCTAATGATGTCTTCGACAATCAGAGCACGCAATAGCTGCGTTGGTAGATAGTCTTGCGGCATGACTTCTTCATAAACTCCGATAGGCACCATCGCTCGCGGTGAGCCATTGCTCGTAGTAGTGAAGTTATATTTTTTGCCACCAAAAAACTGTGAAATGTAGATTGGCAGTTTAGAGAAGCGGTTTGCACCCGGTGTAAAGAAGTGGAACGCTGGGCGCTCACGACCTTCAGACAGGACACTGATTTGGTTATGAAAGCGACCAAGGTATGCGGTATTGCCAAACACCTTGCGACCCGATAGCACAGAACCTGAAATAATACGGTTCTCACCAGCCTCAAGCTGACCTTTGGTCAGTGCCGTGATATCCGCACCGCGCTCAGTGACGACCAAATGTGGATTGGTTACCGCAGGACCAGCAAGGCTGAGCATACGGCGGGTGTATAAGCGACCTGAAGTAAATAGCTTGCCAATCGCAATCACGTCTTGGTAGCCAATCGTCCAGACGCTTGTACCACGCATGATTGGGTGCAAAAAGTGAATGTGCGTGCCAGCCAGACCAGCGGGATGCTTACCAGCAAAGCTATGATACTCAGTGACATTATTAGTCGCAGTTTTGGCAACTGGCGTCAGCTGGGCATCACCATGATGGCAGACAAAGGTCTTTGGGCTGAGGGTAGATAGTACGGCAAGTCCGTCATTGAACGCTTGTAGCTGTTCATTGACCAGCAGCATCGGGTCAAATGCTAATGGATTGGTATCCATAGCGGTGACAAAGATAGCATGCGGGCGGGCACCGATTTCTGGAGCGCGGCTATAAGGACGCGTACGGAACGCCGTCCATTCACCAGAAGCAAGCAGTTGGGTTTCAACGACTTCAGAGTCTAAGTCAGCAAGTTGCTGGGAGTCATAGCGCTCAAAGTCTATTTCTTCACCGTTTGGGTCGACCGCAATAACAAGGCTCTCAAACACACGACGTTCACCGCGTTTAATCGCGACGACTTTACCAGCAGCAGGGGCAGTATAGATAACGCCCACTCGTTTTTTGTCTTCAAAAACGGGCTGACCTTTTGCTACTATGTCACCTTCTTTGACATTCATCGTGGGCTTCATACCCACATAATCATAGCCAATAATGGCGACATGTGTCGGTTGGTGCTCAGATATCTCGCGGGAGGGTTCACCGGTGATGGGTAAATCCAAACCTTTTTTGATGGTAATCATAAGCGAAAACTTAGTCCATAGTCTAAAACGATACCAGACGTCCTGTTTGGTATATCGGTAGCATGAATAACGGCATCATCAATAAAGTCATTTATCAACTCCAATAATAGGGCTGAAAAATTTCTCTAGATATGACACATCATAACTACTAGTAAGAGTATTAACGCTGACCTTAGACTCCTTAACAACACGTTAATGTCTTATTCGAATGACCAAAGTGACGACTGGCTACCAAGATGTATACTAAAACACTCCAATCTAATGCCACCCTCAGCAAGGATGATTTTAGATAAAATACAGTTTTACCATACGATTTATTAAAATCTTAAAATTTATAATATCTGTGTGATTTAAGCAGCGCTATTCATTCGAATGAATATAAGTGAGAAATACGTGATTTTTTAATACTTTGAGAAAGCTCTCTTTGAGAAAGCTATCTAAGCGCTGTTTAATGACCTATGATTACACTGTAAACTTAATTGCTCAATAACCGCAATTTATTGGCACAACCTTGAATAGGGTAATCAATGCTGCGCTGTCATTTACCTTGTGCTATTAGTAATCATCTTAGGTAGCAGACAATTAGGTTTTATCGCACAAATACAAATTTACCTAGGATTATACGCTAAACTGACCTAAAATTGCCAGTTGGTAATTGAATTTACCTAATGTTTACAGTGCCTCCAACTGTGAAAACTTATGGTTATGATTGTTCGATTTTTATAATTATGAATATAATGGGATAATTGTTTTTCACTTTCGTTATTTGTTCAATTCTTCATCATTATCTTTTTTAATTTGTTATTCTAAATTACCTTATTAAGCCATTATTTAAATGGCTTTCGTTCTGCGACTGTTAAAATTTCGATTATTTTTTATGATTAATCCCGCTCTTTAAAAGGAATGCTGTATGTGTGCTGTCCCTGTCATTATCCCTGCTATTGATTTAAAAGATGGTAAATGTGTGCGCTTAAAACAAGGTCGTATGGAAGACGATACGGTGTTTTCTGATGATCCAGTAGCCATGGCGGCGCGTTGGGTCAATGAAGGCGCGCGTCGATTGCATTTGGTCGATCTCAATGGCGCGTTTGACGGTATCCCAGTACATAAGCAAGTGGTCAATGACATTGCCAAAGCTTATCCGAATCTGCCAATCCAGCTCGGTGGCGGTGTACGCAATATGAAAACCATTGAGCAATATATTAGCGCTGGTTTGACATATATCATCATCGGTACCAAAGCCGTCGAGGATCCAGACTTTGTCGCCGAGGCTTGCCGCGAGTTTGCTGGCCATATTATTGTTGGTATCGATGCCAAAGACGGGTTGGTTGCGACCCATGGCTGGGCAAATGTCACTGATACTAAGGCAACTGAGCTTGCCAAGCGTTTTGCTGATGTTGGCGTATCGTCAATCGTTTATACTGATATCAACCGCGATGGCATGATGCAAGGCGTTAACGTGGAACAAACGGTTAACTTGGCTCGCGAAGGCGGCTTACCTGTGATTGCTTCAGGCGGCGTCACGGATATGAAAGATATCGAATTGCTCAAACCTTATGGTGATTGTCTCGAAGGCATCATCACCGGCCGTGCTATTTATGAAGGCACCTTAGATTTGGGTGAAGCACAGGTTTATTTGGACAGTTAATAACGGATAAAATATAGTTAGTCCTAAATAAAAAGAGTGCAGAGATTGCAGCGTGCTACTGGTATAAATTTTCCTTGCGTGCTGCGTTCCCAGAGGCTACGTAAAATCCATCCCAGTCGCACTGTATTTATTTTATAGTGGATTGTCTATACTTAAATATAGAGATCAGTAATCATATCGTTGATTCAATATATTTTGGATACCAATTTGGATACTAAGAAGGCGAATGACAGTACTACGAATAGTAGACTGAGCGAGTCTGACACCGTATCCGATTTATATAGGATTGACTATAGCAAAGGATGCTTATGGCCACTTACATTGACCGACCACTGAAGCGCTGTTCTTTAACAGCGTGGGGTCAGATAGTGTTGTTATTAAGCCTCTTTTTTACTTTGCCGGCTTATGCTGCTGCTGAAACTGAAGGTAATACCTCCGATAGTATAATAGCAGATACCGCAAAGGCGTTAGGGTTACCGGAGACGGTATTAACTCCTAGTACAGAAGCCGCTATAGACGATAGCGCGAAGGCAACAATTGATAATTCAGTTGCGCCTAGCGCCTCCGTTACTGAGCCTGTCAAACCGCCACCGGTTATCATTGGCGAAAGTACCAATAATGCTCAGATTGAAACGACCCCCACCCCGCAAAAAGACAACGAGATTGGTCAACGTATCAGTGGTATTTTTTCTGAGATAGAAGGTCTGCAAGCGGTCAATATCGACGTCACCCAAGGTGTTGTCACCTTAACAGGGGAGACGCCAAACGAGAAAAAAGCGCAGCAAGCGATCAATCTCACCAACCGCTTAACAGATGTGGTCACTGTAGAAGATAAGATTAATCGCACTTTAGACGTACAAGACAACGTCACAACAGTATATCAAGGATTAAAAGCCCAGTTCAGAACCTTCATTAAAGCCTTGCCGTTACTAGGCGTTGGTATTGTAATATTTGGTTTGGTGGCATGGCTTGGCAGTTGGTTATCGCATCGACAAAAGATGTGGCAACGCCTAACACCCAATCCATTCGTCGCTGAGCTATTATCACAAACCATTAAAGTTGTTTTTATTATTGTCGGTTTGATATTAGCATTGAGTTTGGTAGGGGCGGAGACTATTTTAGGAACGCTACTTGGCGGGGCAGGTGTTATCGGCATTGCGGTAGGTTTTGCGGTAAAAGACAGTATTGAGAACTATATTGCCTCCTTACTGCTTAGTATTCGTCAGCCATTTCGGGCGCGTGACCAAATTGTCATCAACGATAAAGAAGGTATCGTGGTACGTCTGACCTCACGAGCAACCATTTTAATGACGCTGGACGGTAATCAGCTGCGCATTCCTAACGCTGAAGTATTTAAAGCCACCATTCTGAATTATACCAAAAACCCCGAACGGCGCTTTACCTTTGAGCTTGGCGTTGATGCCAATGACGATCCGTTAGCGGCTATCAAAGTGGGACTGGATGCGCTACATAGCTTAGCGTTTGTGTTAGATGAGCCAAAAGCGATTGCGGTCATCGCCAATGTTGGTGACTCTAACATTATTCTTGAGTTTCAAGTATGGGTTAACCAAACAGAGACTGACTTTTTTAAAGCGCGTAGTATTGCCATTCGAGAGACCAAACATGCCTTAGAAAACGAAGGCTTTAGTTTACCTGAACCTATCTACCGCTTACGCTTTAATCATAAAGTTGAAAAGGCACTTGAGCACATTCAAAATACAAGTGACAGTAAAAAATCTGGCTCAGAGATGACGGTTACGCCGACCACACCTGAGCAAGTAGACGATACTATTATCGATGAAAGCACTGTGGATGACAAAGATAAAAAACAAGCCAAAGCCCGTGCTAAGCAAATCCTACAAAGCCCTAACGCCAATGAAGTGCTTGATGCACGCCCTGACGAAAAACTGATGGAAAAAGTCGAACAAGAAATTGCTGATAATACAGGTGAGACAGATCTATTGAATAGTAATAGCCCGCAAGAATAAGAATGACTGATAAATATTAAAAATGGGCATAAAAAATGCAGTAAAACGTATATGTAAATAATTATCCAAATATACGAGACATTTTATGCAAATGAAACATCTGATTATATTCGCGCTGGTCGGCATGGTGGCACTACTTGGCTTTAACCTCATTAATGGCAATCAACGTGAGAAAAATAGAGAAGTAATCGTGAGCAATGCGACGTCTGAGCAGTCTCCTAGCAAGGCTATAACTGAGACGGACAAGGTAGCAAATAGCTCGACCGATATCGCCAGCCAACCTCTTGGCAAACAGCCCAAAGCCATCCTTGATAGCGCAACGACTCAAATAGAGCAAGCACAACAAGCGGATCAACAACGCTTAGACCAGATGGGCAGTGCAGAGTAGCTTTAAAAACCAGCTGTCATAAAAATTAAGCATAAAAAAGGCTAACGATAACGTTAGCCTTTTTTATTATTTGACGTTGTTGTTAAACCTAGCTTTTCTTACTAGCGCCTTTACTGCGGCTAGCTGTTTTTTTAGCGGGGCTTTTCTTATCAGTGTCTTTTTTATCGGTGCTTTTCTTAGAGGAACCTTTTTTGGTTTGATTCATTTCGCTAGATTGCAGCTTAGCTTTTAAATCAAAGTCAATTTGTAATAGGTCCATGTTCACGCCAGCCACTTTTACTTTGACTGAGTCGCCAAGTCCGAATAACGTGCCTTTGTCTTTACCGATCAGCTGCTGTTGCTGCTCATCATAGACAAAGAAGTCATCACCAACATTGGAGATATGCACCAAACCATCAATGTAAAGGTCAGTCAGCGTAACAAACAAACCGAAGCTAGTCACTGTAGTCACCACGCCTTCGAACTCTTCGCCGACATGATCTTTCATATAATGACATTTGAGCCAAGATTCTACATAGCGTGAGGCCTTTTCTGCGCGGCGCTCTGTATCAGACGTTTGCGTACCAGCACCTTCAAGAGAGAAGTCCATCACTGGCTGCTTACTATTAGTTACTTGCGCTTTGATCGCACGATGCAACATTAAGTCAGGATAACGACGGATCGGCGAGGTAAAGTGGCTATATTCGTCATAAGCCAAACCAAAGTGACCGATATTGTCAGGCGAATAGTTCGCTTGCATCATTGAACGCAGCAGCATGCTATGAATACTAATCGCATCTGGTCGGTCTTTGGTCGCTTCGATAATACGCTGATAATCGGCTTGGGTTGGGCCTTCTTCTGGGAAGCTTAGACCGAAGTTTTTTGCATATTCATGGATACGCATCGACTTTTCGCCATCAGGCTTATCGTGGTTACGATACAAGACTGGCAGCTCATTTTTTAGCGCAAAGTTTGCGGCACACGTATTGGCGAGCAGCATACACTCTTCAATAAGTTTTTGAGCATCGCCACGAGTACGCGGTAAGATGGCTTCAATACCACCTTTTTCGTTAAACTTAATATAAGTCTCAACAGTCTCAAATTCCATTGCATGGCGTTCTTCACGCTTTTTGAGCAGTAGCTCATACAATTGGCTTAAGGTATCAACAGATTTTTTGACCGCTTTATTACCCGTTAACGACTTAGGTACATTGTCGTCTTTTGGGTTATCAAAATAAGCATTTACTTGGTTATAAGTCAGACGCGCTTGTGAATGCATCACACCTGGATAAAACTCATAACTGGTAATTTTGCCAGCACGAGATATTTTAATATCGGCAACCATACAAAGGCGATCACGCTCAGGATTCAATGAACAAAGACCGTTAGACAATACTTCTGGTAGCATTGGAATCACACGGTGGGGGAAATAGACTGATGTACCGCGCTCATAAGCGTCTTGATCAAGTGGCGAGTTTGGCGTGACATAATAACTCACATCAGCAATCGCAACTAATACACGATAGTTACCACCAGAGCGTTTTTCAGCAAATACAGCGTCATCAAAATCACGTGCATCTTCACCATCAATGGTGATAAGTGCTAGATCACGTAAGTCGGTACGTCCTTTTAAGTCTTTGGCAGTAGGCTCTTGATACGCATTGGCTTGCTCTAACGCCGCTTCATTAAATTCTGACGGAATATCATAGTTGAGAAGGGTTGTCTCAATAATCAATTCGCGGTCGTTGTCATCAGACAATACTTCAGTGATTTTGCCAGTGGCAAATTCATGCTGGTTTGGCCAATCAATGATATCAACCTTGACAGGCGCACCTTGTTTGACATTAAGTGCTTGCACATTATCGTCAGTGACGGTAATCGGTTGATGATTGTTTGGGCTACCAAGCTCGACACAATAGCCATCTTCATCACGTGCTAATGTACCAATAAAGTTGTTTTGGCGACGTTCGACGACATCAACGATACGTCCTTCCGTACGACCACGATTGTCTGTGGAAGTACCGACTGCATCTACGGTATCGCCATTAAACACCCAGCGCATTTGCTTTTCATGTAAAAACAAATCTGGCATATCACTTAATAGTACAAAGCCAAAACCTTTTGGGTGGGCAGAAACCGTACCGGTGACGATATCTTGCTGGGTCACGGTGCGATAGCGATAAGGACGACCGTCGCGGTTTACTTGTCCATCACGTGCCATCGCTTTTAGGCGATTTCCTAACGCGTCAAACTGGTCTGGGTCATCAATATTAAAGGCTTTTGCCAATTGTTGATGCGTGACTTCGCCATGTTCAGTAATCGTGCTGAGTATCAGCTCACGACTAGGGATGGGATTGTCATATCTTTTTGCCTCGCTTGAGGCGTTTGGATCATTCCAACTCATAAATTACCGTATCTATTTTTAAAATTATTAATAGTAGCTATCTTAACACGAACGACGTTGTAATATCTTGCGTCAATTGTCTTATGTGTGTCTGGTAGCGAGGAGGAGCGGTCACCTTTGATAAGTAACCGCTGTCGAGATAAATCAAATATCGACATCGACCGTACTTGATTTATTGTTTATCTTTTTAGTGTCTATTTCTTTTGACACTTCAAGCACTGTGGTTTGATTCGATTTATCTAGGTATTTTTGGGCTTTATCAACCTCGGAGGTCAAGGTGTTGACCGTTTGTTTCATGTTTTCTAGGGCTTCAATTTTGTAGTTGCTAATCATATCCATCGTATCATAGACGTTATTGAAGGCATTTTGTAATTTATCAAGCTCAATGCTGCTGCTGGTGGCTTGCTCATGAATCTCGCCCGATTGGCGTTTCAGCATCGCTGAGGTCGATTCAATCAGGCTGCTAGTGGTTTTGTTCAAAGCAGTGATTTGATCAAGTACCAGTTTTTGATTGGTCATGGCTTGAGCTACCACAACGGCGGTACGCAGCGCAGAAACAGTGGTTGTCGTCGCGCGATCCACCCCTTTAATCAGCTCTAGATTATTACGGCGAATGGTATCCAGTGCTAAATAACCTTGGACGTTTACTGCTAATTGGGTCAAAAAGTCAGTATTTTTTTGGCGCACATAAAACAACATCTCTTCTTTAATAATACGCGCTTTTTCAGGGTCAGTCGCTTCAATAGCATAAACCTTTTGTTCTAGCTGCTCGTCGATTTTTTTGCCGACATAAACGTACTGACGAATAGATTGCATCAACTCCCACATATTGACTTTTTCTTGCTCAATCATGGCATTGTCTTTAAGCAGCTCATCTTTACCATTATATAGACTGGTCACAACCGCATTGATATGAGATTGTGCCGACTCGTATTGGCGAAAGTAATCTTGTACTTTATTACCAAAAGGAATGAGGCCGAAGAGCTTACGCGAGCTGGTCAGCTCTTTTTTACTCGGGTCTAAGTCTTCAACGATACCGCGTAGCTCGGTTAAAGACTTGGCGATAGGGGAGTTATCAAACAGGCTGTCATTGAGACTTTTTGCTGGCAAATCTAACATACGGTTAGAGACTTGTGCAGATTCGCGAATCTCTTTGGTACCCAAGTTATGTATAGATTGTACGTTTTGCTGAAATTCAGAACTGTGCACCGAATTATTGATGACGTGATCGACAAAGGCATCAACTTTGGCATCGAGTTCTGGGATTTGACTCTCATCCAGCTTGACCATCTGATCGGCTTCGCTTTTTTGTACTTCTTTTACAGGCTCAGGGGCGGACAAGGTGATGCTTGGCGTAGAACTATTTTCAGGTGGGGTTAACTCTTGCATAAAGTTTCCTATAATATTTAAAAAGGTAATGTGGTTATCACCGACAGGGATAGTCGTGGTATTGATTGTTGTTATGCTCTTAATTGTTTTTATTTGAATTATCTTTAAGAGTGATAGAACAGACCTTTAGATTAACTGGTAATGAAAAGGTTGAGAAGATGGGTTTTGTAAACTGAGTTTTGTAAGCTATTATCGGTTCAAAATAAAAGCGATACGATTGTAATAAAGTAAATAGTGACCTGCTATTGTGATAAGTTTTTCTTACTTACTGTTCAAAAAATCCTAACTTACTATATTTAAAAATAACATTTGAAAATAAGGGTTTGCTGGGTTGAATATTAAAAAACCATCAATATCCCGCAGCATATTGATGGCTTGAATTTAAATATCTATTTACACATCTATATAAGCTGACAGTTATAATAAATAGCAGCCTATTGAACAGACTATTTTTTCTTAGTAGGACCTAACAGCATACCCATTTGACGACCTTCCATCTTTGGATATTGCTCGACGTTTGCAATCTCAGCAGTGTCTTCGATAATGCGATCTAGCTGTTTACGACCAATCTCTTGGTGCGCCATTTCACGACCACGGAAACGAATACTGATTTTAACTTTGTCTTGGTCTTCTAAAAAGCTGACGATTTTTTTCAGTTTGACCTGATAATCGGCTTCTTCAGTACTAGGACGCAGCTTCATCTCTTTCAGCTGAGTTTGCTTTTGGTTCTTTTTAGCTTCTTTCGCCTTTTGCTTTTGATCATAGAGGAAATGCTTATAGTCCATAATCTTGCAAACAGGCGGCTTGGCATCTGGAACCAATTCGACCAAATCTAGATTGTCCTCACGTGCCGCTTTCATCGCGGTTTCGATATCGACCACGCCCATCTGTTCGCCGTCTTCTTTAACCAGACGGACTTCTTTGACATTGATATCTTCGTTGATGTTCAAACGGTTTGACTGTTTAATAGGTATTACTCCTCATCTGTTTTTGGGGTCTGTCGGCCTTTTTTAGCGACAGCGGTCTGTACTAAGGTAATAAATTCAGCAACACTCATGACGCCAAGGTTTTCACCTTCACGCGTACGGACATTGACACTGCCCGATTCGACTTCTTTATCCCCTAATACTAGCATATAGGGAATACGTTCTAATGTTTTCTCTCGTATCTTAAATCCAATCTTTTCGTTACGCAAGTCACTAATAGCTCGCAAACCAGCATTTTTTAGCTCGCTGACCACATTTTCGCAAGCATCGGCTTGTTTATCGGTGATATTCATCACGGCCACTTGTTGCGGTGCTAGCCAAACTGGCATCCAACCAGCATAGTTTTCAATCAGTATACCGATGAAACGCTCGAACGAACCTAAGATGGCACGGTGCAGCATAATCGGTACTTCGCGCTCGTTTTGCTCATTAACAAATTCAGCGTCGAGACGTTCTGGCATATTTGGGTCAACCTGAATCGTACCGCACTGCCACACGCGACCTAGCGAGTCTTTTAGACTGAATTCAATCTTGGGACCATAGAACGCGCCTTCACCGGGTAGATATTCCCAATCAAGACCTGAGTTATCAAGTGCATCAGACAGAGCCTTTTCAGCAAAATCCCAAGATTCATCGCTGCCGACGCGTTTTTCAGGACGGGTCGAGAGTTTCATAATGATGTTATCAAAACCAAAATCTTCATAAACCGCAAGAGTCAGTTGAATAAAGTCAGCGACTTCTTGTTGAATTTGCGCTTGGGTACAGAAGATATGCGCATCGTCTTGAGTGAAACCCCGTACGCGCATCAGGCCATGCAATGAGCCAGATGGTTCGTTACGATGACACGAGCCAAATTCTGCCATCCGTAATGGCAATTCACGGTAAGATTTCAAGCCTTGGTTAAATACTTGCACGTGACAAGGACAGTTCATTGGTTTTACCGCATAATCACGGTTTTCGCTCGACGTGGTAAACATGTTGGTTGCATAGTTACCCCAGTGTCCTGAGCGTTCCCATAAGCTACGGTCAACGATTTGCGGTGTTTTAATTTCTTCATAGCCATTGTCATATTGTACTTTACGCATATATTGCTCAAGTACTTGATAAATGGTCCAACCATTGGCATGCCAAAACACCATCCCCGGCGCTTGCTCTTGCATATGGAACAGATTGAGCGCTTTACCAATCTTACGATGGTCGCGTTTTTCTGCTTCTTCAATACGTTGAATATAAGCTTTTAAATCTTTTTTATCGGCCCATGCTGTACCATAGATACGTTGTAGCTGTTCATTCTTAGCATCACCGCGCCAATAAGCGCCTGACATTTTAGTCAGCTTAAATACTTTTAAGAATCGGGTGTTTGGTACGTGTGGACCACGGCACATATCGACGTATTCTTGATGATGATATAGACCAAAGGCTTCTTCACCTGGCATATCATTGATAAGTTTAAGCTTATAGTCTTCGCCGCGCTCTTCAAAGATTTTGATAACTTCATCGCGTGGCGTTATCTTTTTGATAACGTCATAGTCCTGCTTTATCAACTGCACCATGCGCTTTTCGATAGCTTCCATATGCTCAGGGGTAAATGGCGTTTCACTATAGATGTCGTAATAAAAGCCTTCATCAATGACAGGGCCAATAACCATTTTTACATCAGGATATAGCTGTTTGACCGCATGACCCAATAAGTGCGCACACGAATGGCGAATGATGTCGACACCATCGGCATCTCTTGGTGTGACGATTTCTACTTTGGCATCATGGGCGATAGGGTCGTGTGCATCCACTAGATGACCGTCTACACGTCCAGCGACCGTCGCTTTAGCCAATCCTGCCCCAATACTTTGCGCCACTTCCATGACCGAGGTGTTGCCTTCGAAGTTTTTTACGCTACCATCGGGTAAAGTAATCGCTACCATAATCTATTCACCTTTTTGAGTCCGTTGGCAGTGATGATTGCAACCATCAATCATATAACCGTAAGACTGCATCAATTATATCTAATCACTATGATATGTTGTAAGAGATATACACTACTTAAAAGCACTGAGCTCAGATATATATAGCATCGCGATTCATAGCCATTTAACAAGCTATGATCGAATCATTATAAGGAAAAGCGATCTACCTTCTATATAAAGACAGGCAGAACTACTATTAAGTAATGTCATAAAAGCGGCTATTATAGCAAAAACCGTCTATAAACACTAGATAGCAAGGGGTCAGTCAGCTTCTATATATAGGTGCTATCTTGGTAAATATCAAGGAAGATAAATATAACTAGAGATACAGCGCAAGAGTTTACTAATAGTTATAATGTCATTGATACGATAAAAATGAGAGAATTTATCTATAAAGTAAAGCCCAAGAGCTTATTTAAAAGAACAGTTATAAGGTATCAGGTTAAACAATAAGGGGTTTTAGCCACTTTATTAGAATATGGTTTCAAGTAATTGGAAAATAACTTTACTGTAAGTTATTGAAAAATATAGATTGTTGTTCACCTAATGAAATTAATTCAAAAACCTGTCGAAAAGCGGTTGACACCCATCTCAAACCGTCTATAATACGCACCTCATTAGGGAGAACTGGAACACCTAATATGTAGATTACATATTAATAACCCAGCTAACTCATTGAAACAAATTATAAAAAAGCTTGACAAACCAAATCATTATGA
>NZ_RRYW01000004.1 GCF_014861365.1 Psychrobacter sp. FME6 | reverse complement strand
CACCAAGACTATAAAACAAGATTTGCAGCCATCAGAGATATTATTGGATATATTGAGTTGTATTATAATCAGACTAGGATTCAAAAGAGCTTGGGCTATAAATCGCCAAGACAGGTGTGGTTTGACTTTTATCGTCAGGCTGCGTAATTAAAATCTCCCAAGTTTGGTTCTACGGATTTGACGGCAGGGGTCAACAAGCGGTTTAACGCTAGCCTGTGTCACTCCAAATCTTCCAGATTCTATAGCTATTGTAATTAGTCTCTCTTTTTGTGATGCTGTTGATGCACCTGTAGGAACGCCCATTACTTACTCTCCTCACTATTAACGTTCAACAAATGAAACTTAATTTCTTGTTCAATGGAGGTACGTATAGTTTCAGTGTAACCCTTAAAGTCAGTCGTACCTTCAAACACTTCCCCCGTTATTTCAGCCTGCGCAATATAATCAACGAAACTATAGGGAATATCATCATCGTCAGCGAATATGAATTGAGCAGTGTGATTGTCTAGTTTCAAATGAGCCTTAATCTCATCAGGATTCGAGCTAAAGAAAGTTTCAGTGTTTCCCTCAATATCTGTAACACCCTCAAACCTCTCTTTCGTATTCTCATTGATAGCAATATATGGTGTGTTGGCATAAGGAATGTCATCATCGTCAGCAAATCTAAACTGCGCTTTGTACATTGCACCAGCTATCAGACTCGGCAGCCCATCCCAGCCCATCCATCCCACCACCAGCCTTACTATGCTTACCACCTTTTTCCGTAAACTGCTTAGCGGCGATAGTGATATTAGCGCCATCTAAAGTAATACTCGCACCACCAGCCGTTAGCGTAATTTGATTCGTCGCCACTATTTCAACTTCTTTAGTCGAGGAGGCGATGTTTACATCTTGCTTTGCCGTGGCTTCCAGTTTCCCCGTATGGGCGGAGAGGGTGATATTGTCCTTAGCATTGGTCATGCTAAATTGACCATCGGCTACTATATTGAGTGACTCGCTACTGACTTGGTTATGACTATCGCCACTACTGATGTTTAAGTCTTGTTGAGTAGTAGTGATCATCTCACCCATAGTTCTGTGAATCAGGGTATCGGTACTGACATAACTTATATCTGCTGCGCTATCGATCAGCGCGAATGGCGTTGTTTGATGGGTATTGGTTTGTTGTTCTTCTGCGATAGTCTCAAGTTGCGTCTTAATCGCGTTATGATCTTTGACGTTACGTCCAAGACCTGTTGCCAGTTGCGTGAGTCATTCCGCTAAGTGCTGACCACCTAAACTGGTTTGTGTCAAAGTCGGGGTGTGCTGTTGATAGTTATGTTGTCCAGACTGTGCGTGAGTTTGCGGCTGAGTGGAGAGTAAGAAATATAAAAAACCACCCGAAGGTGGTTTAGATCGAAATATTAAAAACTACCCTTTTTCACCGTCAAACTGCCAAATGACCTCACCCCAATTATTGTTTGGATAGTCCGGCATGATGTCACCTTGCTTAAAGTAAGCACGACTGTCAGATTTTGCTTGCGTGAACCAGTAGCCTGATTTAGGGCAGGGCTGTCCTGCTAGGCAACGTCCACGAGCTTGACTGGTAATTTCAGGTTTGTTGGCTTTGGTTTGATTCTCATAATAGGGCGTCATGTCTTCGCCCGCTTCTTTACGCTGCATAAACTCTTCATAAGTGATTTTGTAAGGGTCAATAGAAACAAACTTGCTGGTATCGATGCCTGTCTCTTTAAGTACGAGTGGTAGGGTATAGTCAGGTTGGTCTTGTTGAATATCTAAGCCTATTTCTAAAGCTTGAGTTTCAGCGTATAGTCTAGCTTGCGGTAAGTCTGGATAAGCTTCTATAAAAACTGATTCCATAGTATCGTCTGGATTGTCATAACTGAGATAGCTGTTGATATGAATCTCTTCGGAGCTAAAATCTAAACTGATCATATAGACGTAATTGTTAATCTCTTCTTCAAAGTTGTATTGCATAGTAATATCTAAAAAAACATCAGTACCATTTCGTAGATCCCAAAATTGTAAGCTTGGTAGCTGTTTAAACTGATCAAAGGTTAGAGGGTATTGATAGTTTAGAAAGCTAGATGATACATTCTCATCAGTGACATAAGCATAACTATCTTGGAGAGATATACGAGCACTAGTGACACGACGATCGTTCTGCCAACCTTGCTCTTCTAGCTGTTTAAACAGTTTTTGCACAGCGACATAGGCATCTTTTTTCGTAACACCATAGCTGCCTTGAGAGTTAGGAACGAAAAAATCAATTCGAACCGACTGTATGCCTCGTTTAGGTTTATCATGAATATAGAAGCCTGAGGTCATACCCACATTATCAACAGTGAGTGATGGAACGTTAGGGTAGCTAAAGGTAGCAGTCCCATCGTTAGATGGAAAGTTAATTTCGTAAAAAGTAACGCCTAAGCTGCCAATATTGAGTGGGTTATCATCAAAACTCCAATACTGTTTGATGTCCTCGTTATTCTTCTTAAAAGTTTCAGGACTTTCTTCTACTGAAACATAAGCATGAGGCGGCATAGTATTTCCTTTTGTATCGTTTTTGCTGCAAGCTATTGTAGATAGTGATAATGAAACTGCTAGTAATACTGTTTTAAAAAGCCTATATCTAAACATAGTTGTTCCTAAGTCTTATTAATCCAACCTGCTATTTTAACCATCTCCCTCTCAACTTTTGCTCTTGTACTATCATTGTTCATAAGCTTGATATATTGCTCAGCAACACTGGTAATCCACTTCATTCTCTTAGTAATATCAGCCAATTCAATATCTGATGGTGCAACATTCTTGAAGTCTAAATCGTCAGTATCTGCTTTAGAAGTATAGACCATTTGGATTTCGGGAATAGATGCCTTTCCTCTTCCAACTTCAGCCAGCCATAATCCTGCTCTAAAACCACTTTTTTGATAGATTATCTTTTGTAGCACTTCACGCTGCTCGTGATTAGCAAGCTTCATAAGATTTATTTTTTGTTCTACTTTTCTTTGTTCTCTATCTGTAGATGGTAATCTCTCAAATTCTTTAGTCGCATCAAAAGCAGGTTTGATATATTGGCTTGCACCGAGATTGCGTATTTTAGGTAGTACGTTATATGCCCCATGTGAGTCATAGACCATCGTTTTAATTTCGGGGATATAGTTGTTCGTATTGCGTTGATTAATACACGTACTAAAGTTAGTACTACACTGATTATATTCAAAATGCCATCCAGCAATATCTTGATATAGCCAAAAGTTACCCAGTTTAAAGTTGTAGACAACACCGAGTAACCCCTGATCTGCGGCGCTTGACCAATGCCCTAATGCGTCAGCGACAGTTTTACTCGCAAATGCGCCAAGCCCCATCCAAAAATGACGTCCTTTATATTTTGCATTACCATTGACATCGCTGTGTTCCAAATAAAATTTAGCATACACCGCTGCTATTCGCCGTGCTCTTGCTTCGCCATCTTGTACGACTTTTAAATGAATAGTAGATGATTTCTTATCCGAGCTTGTAGTTAATTTTTCAAAACATTGGTATTGAGCGATTGACCACGTATAGCTACAGGGCATTGTCTGGTTGGCACAGCTATTTTTTACCGTATTAGTATCGAACTTAAGTGTTGCCATTCTATTCTCACTATAGGTCTTTTAAACCTTCAATAGATTTAAAAATTATTTTAGTTTCTAGCTTTTCTGATTTGGTATCCGTATCTGCTCTAACGGTCTTACCTGCGTCGTCTACCTTAGCTTTCATATTTAGATTCTTACCAAGTAAATGGTAATCAATATTTTTTATAGGTAGTCCTGCCGTGTTTAGAAACTGAATCTGCTCATCAAAAAACTCTTTTTCGATAAGCTTATCAAAAGGTAGGCGCGATAAATAACTACTATCCATCCCACCACCAGCCTTACTATGCTTACCACCTTTTTCCGTAAACTGCTTAGCAGCGATGGTGATATTAGCGCCATCAAGCGTGATACTTGCACCACCAGCCGTCAGCGTAATCTTGTTCGCCGCGACTATTTCAACCTCTTTAGTGGAGGAGGCGATGTTGACATCTTGCTTAGCCGTCGCTTCAAGTTTTCCTGTATGGGCGGAGAGGGTGATATTGTCCTTAGCATTGGTCATACTAAACTGACCATCGGCTATTATATTCAGTGACTCGCTACTGACTTGGCTGTGACTATCACCACTACTGATCATCATATCTTGCTGAGTGGTAGTAATCATCTCACCCATAGTTCTGTGAATCAGCGTATTGTCACTGACATAGCTGCTGTCTGCTGCGCTGTCTATCAGGGTATAGGGATTGGTTTGATGAGTATTGGTTTGCTGTTCTTCGGCGATAGTTTCAAGTTGCGTTTTAATCGCGTTATGGTCATTGACTTGTCTACCAAGTCCCGTGGCCAGTTGCGTTAAGCGTTCTGCTAAGTGCTGACCGCCAAGGCTGGTTTGGGTCAGAGTTGGAGTGTAGTGCTGGTAGTTGTGCTGTCCTGATTGTGCATGAGTTTGCGGTTGAGTGGAGAGGACAAGTGCTTCACCTGATTTTATGTTGATTTGGGCGTTAGTGGCCGCATTGATGCCTTGACGTTTGGCGGTGTCCGACGGATTGATAACCCCCATTTTTATGCTGGCAGTGACTTGTCCATCATCGACGTTGAGCTGTGAGTACGCTTGTTCTGTGCGGTGATCAGTGACCCATTCTGATAAGCCGTTATCCATGTTGCGATAACCACTCTCAATCGCTTGTTCGTTGTCTGTGGCAAATAGGCTAGGGCGAGTCGATGACAACAGACTGCCAGTATTGATCAAATGCTCGCTATCACCGATAGATTGCATGAGAGTTTGGTCATTCGCTCGATGGGTAAAGTGTGTGCCATAGTTAGCACCCGCTTGTGCTTCTAATCGACTGATAGACTGGGCTGGACTATCCAGTAAGTAGTTTTTGGTCGGCGTCATATGATTGCGGCTGTCTGTGTCGCTTTGGCTATCCGTAATCCCTGTCATCGGTGGTAGGGCGTGTCTGCTATATAGAGGACCAACCCATGAGATATCAGCGGTAATGAGGCGCAGCTGCGTTAAATGAATGCCAGATTCTAATTTTGACGCATGACGCTGTTGATGGCGTGAGCTTCGAGTTAGACCAGTGACGTGCGCTAGACTATTGCGTGCCAGATGCACGATATGGGTAGCGCGGTAATGCTGATTGAGTGCACCGTGATCGACAAGTATAAAAGTATCAGCAACGTTTAAGTCAGTAGCATGGGCAAGGGCATGATAGACGCTATACTGACTTTGATGACTGTCTGCTACGATAGCCGCTTCATCTATGGTTTCAGTATCAGTTACTGGCGCAAAAGCAGCGGGCGTATCTAATGTGAGTGTGAGTGTGTGGTTATTGGCATGGCTTTCTTCATCGGCATTACTGCTCATCGCAACGTCAGCGGCCTGGGTTGGCTGTGCGACGCTGGCGCTATTAAAGCGCTGCATCGTTACTGAATTTGGTTGGGTGACAATCTGCTCACTCATTGCTAGAACGGGCGCATGGACACGATCATGTAATACTTGTTGGTAACGCAGTGCGCCAATATTTAAGCTGATACCATCGCTATCGCTTGGACTATGCGATGTAATAATAAGCTTTGGTGGACTGTGCTCGTCCGTTTGCTCATGGCGTAAGTAAGCCGTCAGTCCTTGACGCGCGAGCCGCTCGCAAATATGTGTCCAGTCGCTTATTTGCCATTGGGTCATGCGCGCTGGTGCCCAGCTAGCACCACCTTCATCGCTGCTACTATCATCAATTATTTCTATCTCAAGTGCAGCCGTGCGCTCTGCTACCATCGCTTGTACGGTCACATCAGTATCAATATGACTGCGTAAATGCTGATGCAAGCGATAATTGATGGGCTGGGCGAGCAGACGATAATAACCGTAGCTGCCATCATGGTCTAGCTGATGTACCGCTGTTATATACAGGTGACGAAAGCTTAGGCCACGTGGAGTGTCAAAGCTCAAGGTTAAAGGGCTACCGATGAGATTGGTTAATGGCGTAAAGGGTGGATGATGCCGCTCATGGATATAAACGTGCAGCACATAGATATCGATACCGTGCTGCTGATGTTGGCGATTACCATTGGGATTTAGTTGAGCAATAATGTCGGCTTCATCAAAGCTATGCATGAGCTTATCTTGCCACAATCGATAAGCATCGATATCTTGGCGCGCGCTCGAATAGGGCGCTTGAGTGCTACCTTCGCTAGCATAAAGCCGATCTGGATGCATGGGCAGCACGGTATTGGTCAAGCGTAACATAGTCATATCCCTATTCTTTGAGCAATGGCATCTCTTTGAGCAATTTCATGACAACTATCAGCAGGTGACGATTGATGATTATTTGCCGTTATCATCATACATAGTGATGTTATTAGTTAAGGGTAAATTCGATACGGCGGTTACGGGTGCGTCCTTCTTCGTCATCGTTACTAGCGATGGGGTCAGTGTCCCCTTTACCAGTGGTACTGAACCGCGCCGCATGTATATTTTGATCTATCAGGTATTTTTTGACCGCTTCTGCACGCTCATTTGATAGGGCTAGGTTGGCAGTAGGATTGCCAACATTATCAGTATGGCCCGTGATGGTGACTGCCTTATTACCGAGGCCCTGTAATACGCCTGCGATATCGTCTAAGATGCCCAGACCCGTTGGCGTCAAGTTAGCACTGCCAGATTCGAACTCGACGATACGATCGCCCAAAGTATCATCAATGAGGCGTTGTTCCTCTTCTACTACGACCAGCTGGTTTTCTAATTGATAGAGATCGGTTAGCCGTGAGTGAATACGGTTTTGAATGGCTTGTTTTTGTTCAATGCTGCTGACTTTGCCATGTAAGCTAATGGTCGTACCATGAATATCAATACGCCCTTGGCGAATGTTAGAGATATCGCTGTCGATGATAGTCGTGGCTATCTGTTGCCAGTTGGTGGGTATATTAATGCTTGAGCGCACTTCAATTTCATCTCGAACTGGTTTATTAGGGTATTGCGCTTTGAGCTTTTCCAGGAGTTGCTGCTTGTCCGAGCTAGTGGCGACCACACCTTTGATGACCACGGGGATATTTTGTGCGTCATTGGTCACATGAGCATCGTTATGTGCTGCAAAGACAACGACGCTGATAGGAAGGGTCATAGCGACGGCTAATAGCAAATTTTTCATGCGATTTGTTGGCCTAGGTTTGGATATTTTGGAGAGGACTTTCATTCAAGTACCTTTTTAATCTTGATATTATTGAGCAGTGACTAGTGGCAAAGATATGATGCATGGCGATTACTATTAGCTATTATGAATCAGTAGTTATAGTTAAAATACTTTAAAAGCGCTACGATACTGCGGGTATGGTTTTTTTGCAGCCTCTGTCTGCGTAGGCACAGCAAGCAAGAAAAAACGGTACCTGTAGTACGTGATGTAGCGATATTACTTCTCACTGACTATATTATGAACCACTATTGTGCCAAAAAGGTCTTTTTAAACAATTGCCTAGTATCATACAGGTATAAGTTATCTTGTAACAATACTTTATTGAAACGGGTCAGCCCAATATCTTCATCAATATAGCCTTTTGTCCAGTCGCTATTAGCGATAACCACCCAGTCTTCAGGATAAGTTTTTTCACTTTCTGATATTTGCTCGAGTATACGTCCATCGGGTTTGTTGAAACTCAATAACAGGCGATAGCAATTAGCAACGCGGTATAAGTAAGTATTCAGGGAGAGCTGATGCGGCTGATAAAAACCATTGATGAGATCGTGCCAAAAGGTCGCTATGTGTATCGAGCTTTCTCTATCAGAGGTGAGTGACCAACAGATGGCCTTATTTAAACCGTTAAAACCCTTGGTAAAGGTAGGCAAAAATAATAAGCCAGTGGCGATGATTTGCTGTATCAGTTGCGATTTGTCGATGTTCATTAATACCGCTATATCATGCAACGTGGTGGTGTTGATAAAGTCGTAATAGTGAGTGCTGGCGTTGTTATTGATGGTGAGCTGGCTATCATTGAGATACTCCATAAGATCGGCGTTGTCAGTTTTGGACTTGGCCATGCTCAAGATTTCATAAGTGTCATCCCAAAGCGCTGCTGACTTGACGGGCAGATAGTTCATCCAGTTTTTTGGTTTATCTAGATGAATCACGCCAAAGCCTATCAGTGGATAGTTTCTATGGCTACTATCATGGCTGGGAATGAGGACACCAGTGATAATCTCATTAGATTTAGTATCGATATGACTGAAATTCAAAAAAGCGATGTTATTGGAATTTGCTTTATCTACGAGGCTTTCACTAAATATGCTTTCCGACACCGCTAGTGCTTGGCTGACCCATTCGTCAATGGCGTTGGTCTCTGAGATATGAGCACGCGCCCGTACAAAATCGCCGCGAGCAGGCAGTTTGCCAAAATAAACTAAAGGTAAGGAGTCAGGAATCATGGTGTTTGCTCCTGCTGCTCAGTGACGGCTGAATTGTCATTAGTTGTCGTCGCGTTATCAGTAGGCGGTTGCGCTTGTAGAAGGCTCTCATTATTGGCAATGCTATTAGTACTAGGAGCTACAGTGGTTGCATTGGCTGGTGGCGTAGCGCTAGTTGCATCTTGCTCGACAGTTGGTACTGTCTGATTGGTGTCAGAACCGATATTGGCAGTAGGAGCCTCGCCATCGACTGCATTACTATCAGAAATTGGCCTTGCTGTACGTGTAACGCCCAGAGCGATAACCTCATCTGGTAATTTCATACCAGTAAATGGATTGTTTGAGCGCCCTTGATCGGTGGTGGTGCTACCACTGCCACTGATGATTCTAAAGCGCACAGAGATAGTGACATCATCACCTGACCATGCCATCTCAAAGATATCATTGCCAAGTTCAGTACGACGTGCACTATTGATAAGGCGTTCTACACCAAAGCTACCTGCTTCCTCAAAGACAGTAAAGTCTCTGCCATCATAATCCTTGGCTCGTATACTGGCGCCAGGCTGGCTGCTTGGATTGGGCCATACAAACGTTGTCCAAGCTTGGCTACCCATGCGATAACGTAGCTGTTGACCATCGACCACAATCGTATATTCGGTCAAGCCGCTGACGGGTAAGGGCATGATTTGAAAGGTGGTTTGATTGGCCGCGCTACTACCAGCACCACCACCAGTACTATTACTACCAGTATAATTGGTAAAGTAGCGCCCAAAATCAGCGACAAATTTCGGGTTAAGACCTATGCCTGCGCCATTCCAGATTTTACTGGAGATTTGATCACCGCGGCGAATGATAAAGGGCGATAATGTTTCGTTGACGAATCGCGCCACGTAGCCATCTTCGCCAAAGAATTGACCAATCTCAGCAGGCGTCGCCTCTAGGTTAGCATTGGCGGTAAAGGGATACTTTTTTTCTAAATTATCTAGGAAAGGCTTATGTACTTGTGCTTTCCAGACTTTATTAATCTCTGCTTTAGTGGGGGTCAGTAGCATATTGAAGGAGCGTGTCAAAGGCTCACTCAATAAGGGGCGAACCAGCTGTTTAATTTCAGAATTGGCTTGGCTGAGTATTTGCTCATCTAATATCTGTAGAGATTTAGTCAGTTCTGAGCCTTCGGGGCTGAGGGTTTGCGAGGCAAACAACAGTGCATCAGGGCCGATATCATCACTACGAGCGATATTATTAAATCGCGTTCTAATGTCGCCTAAGCTTGCCAAGTAATTGTCTAATAATGACAGGTCTTGGTTGTCTTCTCGCGGCGTTACTAAAGCATGTATAGAAGAGAATTCTTGAGCAATCACACCTGAGCTTGCTGGTGCTACAGCAGCGGTGTTACTAGCACTACGACCGTTATTCATGGTCGCTTCTGCTTGGCGCAGCTCAGCGGGGCTCTGACGCAGAATGGTTTGCTTAAACCAATTCACAAATGAACGACGAGATTCCCCGCCATTGCCAACCGCTTGATTGGCCGCTTTGTTATCCCACTGAGTTTGGCGATCGACGGTCTCAAATAATGTTTTTAGCGGTGATTCTGTGGCATTAGACAGCTGATTTAATAAGACCGCATGGTCATCGAAGTCTTTACTATCGCGAAGATAAACTTGAGATAAAAACCGCTTCCATTCACTGATATATTCTTGCTTATAGCGACTGACCAAATACTGCCGTATTTGTTCAGGACTACCTGTCAAGGTGAGGTCGTCTTGGCTACTGGTTGCCAATACCCAGTCATCGGCGACTATTCTAGTAGTGGCAGCTTTATCAATCTCATCACTGACGAACGACTCCCACGCTTGTTTGGTAAAGGTGCCTGAAATGACATGGCTACCAAGTAGCGCTTCGTTGGCTGTACCTTGGGTGATTTGAGCGACTGTGACAGATGGGAAACGGGCCGATGAACGCATTTTAATCTCAGAGTAAACACGCTCACGAGCAGGCTGGCCTTTGCTAACTTTTGATAAATTACCGCGTGTTTTGTCTATCAACCCTAAGTCATTTTGAATCAATGGAAAAGTGGGGTCGCCGACATGAGCCAACGTAAAACTCAAGATACGCTCAGCTTGGCGAATCATTTTGTCACGTGGCATATCAGCGCGATTGGCGTCGAGCCAGTTACGCCAAAACCGGGTCATCTGATCGCTTAAATGACTGGTCTCTAAATTGTCATGATTGCCAAGCATGAGATAAGCTTTGAGCGCATTATAAGCATCTTCGACGTCCGTAGGGTCTGACTGAATATAAGCATCATTAACGGCAGCATCAGAGGTGTTGTCAGTGGTCGAATCCTCTGTACGCACTTCTAACTGGTCGGCGTTGGTGTTTACTTCGGTCAAAAACGTTTCGATGTTTTGTTTGGTCGGTGTTAAGACGATGATGCGGATACCGTTATAGTATTCTGCTAACAGTTTTTGCTTCAGTTTATCGCCTTGGTAAAGGCCAAATCTCAGAGACAGCGGCTTGTCGTCTTGATAGCCTTCGAGCTGCTCGATTCGACTTTGTAAAATACTGAGTGACTCAAGCTGGGATTGTAGATCTCCATTAGAGTTTTTTTGCAGCGCTGCGACTTGTTGTAAGTCGGCCACGACGCGCTCAGTGAGCTGTTTATTATTGGCATACGACCAAGTCCACAATCCGACAACCGTGCACAAAGTGACAACAGCAGCTAGGGTAGCAAGTGCGCGATGACTGCGTTTGTTTCGGTTTTTGTGCTGCTTAACCAGATGCTTGTCTTTTAAAATTACCTTGGAAAATAGGTCTTGTAAAAAGTAAGGCTTGTCAGCGGATTCCTGCTGGGCGTTAAGTGGTATAGCTGGTGGGTGCAAATCGTAATTTTGTACCATTTGCAACGTCATTTGGCTACTAACTTGGCCATCTTGCAAGGCGCTAGTAAAGTAAAATCCACGCAATATGGGCTTAAATTGAAAAGGATTGTCTTCAAATAAAGCATGCATCAGCGTCCGTATCATCGGACGTAATGACTGAAACTCCATGGGAAAGGTCATGAGACTAGGAGATACGGTGCGCTGATGACGCAAAGATAGCTTAGTAGTGCTTAAATCTTTTAGACCGTTGACTAAGACGCCAAAATGCTCTTCGAATACGTCAGTAATATTGATGTCTTCTGGGTCTTCGGGGTAGGGAATGGTCGCGCCCCATACTTGGCTGCGCTCTTCTTGCTCATAGTCATTAAAGAAGTCACGAAATCCTGAAATCAAATCCATCTTGGTAAAGACCACATAGACAGGCGCATAGACTTCTAACTGTTCGGTTAAGTCCTGCACACGACTGCGTAGGTTTTTGGCCAAATCCAAGGCATAGCTTGGGTCGTTTTTGGTAAGCTCAGCGATACTGACCGCGATAATAATGCCGTTAATCGGTGCTTTAGGTCGATTCTTTTTGAGCAAGTTTAAAAACGACAACCATTCTGAGCGATCTTCTTCATAAACGGAGTAGCGTCCTGCGGTATCGAGTAAAATACCTTCAGTGGAGAAAAACCAATCACAATTACGTGTACCGCCAACGCCTTTAACGGATAGCTTATTGGTTTGATCCATGAATGGAAATTTTAAGCCAGAGTGTAATACTGCTGAGCTTTTGCCTGCCGCTGGATTACCGATCACCATATACCACGGTAGCTCGTATAATGCTGCCTTACCGGTTTGATCGCCTATCTTTGATTTGCGAATGGTTTTAATGGCATCTTGCATTTGCTGTCGTAGCGCTTGCACCTCTTGGGCGTTTTCATCTTTTGCTAGGTGCGTGCTATCTTCACTTGGGCTCTCATTGTCATTATCTTCGACCAAATTTGCCAGCTCATCTGAAGCAGCCTTGCGTTTTTTCCACAGATAATAGGTCAGCAGCCCCAACACCGTGCATGTGATTAAAATGCCAACAATAATAAAAAAGGTTTTGATGCTCACATAGTCATACAAAAA
Source organism: Psychrobacter sp. FME6 (assembly GCF_014861365.1). GTDB lineage: Bacteria > Pseudomonadota > Gammaproteobacteria > Pseudomonadales > Moraxellaceae > Psychrobacter. Next base: position 57,405 of record NZ_RRYW01000004.1, on the reverse strand, counting down.
GACCAGAGCGACTATGATACCCAATGCTAATAATACCCTTGGGTTGTAGATAAGATGAAAAAACCTTGAAAACATGCGTGCTACCTAGTGTGGTCTTAAGATAATAAAGCGAGTATTTACAACGATAAAGAGTTGTCAAAGCTATGATTCAGGCGTCTGAGAAAAGTCTGCTAACCAAAGCATAGAGCAGTGCTTATGTTGGGTAACTAAAAATATCTCATCTGACTCTTGTTGATTTTTTTCTGCCATATTAACAAACAGTGATAAGCTGATAAATGGTGTTAACCAATTATTTAATGGCATATAATGCCCTAAATGATGTTCATTTACTAGAGCGCCTTTTGCTATAAATGCTTCGAGAAAGTTCATATACGTTGATAGGTCATAAGGTTGTTTTAATGGATTAATGTCTGAAATAGTGGTAATACTCATATCTGCTAGAGAGACATTAGTCTTGTTATTAGTTTTGTCTTTGATGTCAGACGATTCTTTTTTTGGTTTTGTTGTCGGTTTATCAGTGGTTTTTAGCGCGGTCGTATCGGTCGGTGACAGTGAGAGGTTATTGTTTATCAATAGATTTTTGATAGCCGTTAGGTGTTGGAAATAGCTGCGTTTATTGTTGTTTTTAACGTCACTATCTTTAGGACTTGGGGCGCAAATCTCAGTCAATAAAATACTGGCACTGGAATCGATATTGAGTACATCTTGAGCCGCTTGATTAGAAAACACCAACAGCGCACCAGCTTCGGTAGGAATGACATTAGAAGCAGAGCTTGAGTACATATGAGCATCTAACCATTCTTCATTTATCTGTGAGTCAGCAATGAGCATTAAGCAAAGCTCAGGGGCGGATGACTGAGACAATGGAATCAGATGTCGGTTAATAAACTTGCTAGGTTCATGAATGCCATGACTACCATCAAGCTCAACGTTATCTTCTATACTATCTTCTACGTTATTTTTTATAGTAGCGTCATCAGTCGAGATGACTTCAATAGAGAGTAGTGCTTCAGGAATACCGTAGGTCGCTAGTTGCTCTTTGATGGCTGCAATAAGTAACGCTGAGTCGGCGCTGGCAGGGAGGCACAAATAAATGGGTAGCTTGGCGAGCGATGTACCTGCAGAGACAGAAAGCGTGTCATCGTTGCTTGAGTCATTGGCTGACTCATTATCTGGTTGGCTGTTTTCTTCACTGGCGCTAGCTAAATAATGCTGCTGCCACTCAGGATGGACATCAATGGCTGAGTTGGGTTGGGTATTGTTATTTTTATGGTACTGATGGAAGTGCTCGGCGAGGATATACAATATCTCATCGCTTGACGCAAGCTGCTCATAAACCAATGAGCATAAGCGTAAAGTTACATCATTTAACGCTGGCATGTGCTCTGTATGCGTATCTTCGTTATCATCAAAATCCGAGTCTGCTAAAGAATCATCATAAAGGTAAGCATAGGGTAAGGAGGCAGCATCGGTGAGTCTGGCGATGGGTTTGGTCAGTATTGGCAGCCCATCCATATCCATCAGATCTTCGCTTAATACTGTCAGGTCTTCATCGTTGTCTACCACATCAGACCAGCTATTCCCCTCGGGCAAACAAACACGGCTATAGATAAACAACTGATAAGTATCAGGCAGTTTGACGGGGGCTTTTTTATCAGATTTTGCCCCAGTGCTATCTAACGCTTCTCTTTCTTGGCTGTTTAATCTTTTTTGCCACCACAACAGCATCATGATAACGCCAACAAATAATAGGGGGATAGCAACAAACCACAGTAACAAACCGGACGAGGTAAGCTGTCGAGCATTGTCTTTAAAGTACATCCAGACCAAAATCAGGTAAGCCACTAAGAGCATCACGACAACAAAGCGGCCATAAGACAGTATTTTTTTTGCGCCCACTTATTTAAACCTCTTGTTTGTTTGGTTTTTTATTGTATTTATGACTATGTTTACAAAATTTATAGGCAGTATTCTATGGCATTTACAAGGTTCTTTCTACTAAATTTAATGACTTTATTTTACTAATATTATTTTACTAAGATCGTATTCAACAATAAGTAGAAATGATAATTTTATATTTTTTTAATAAATAGCTGAACTAATAAGGTCTATCACGTTATTAAGTCAATATTAATAATAAATCGTTCGTATAAAGCCCGTCAGCATTAATAAAACCAAGGCAGGAGAATAAGAAAATAGCATAATTAAGTCGGCTTTATTTCCAACGAAGATGTTTTATCTATATAATACTGACAAAATAGTAATTACCAACGCCTGTTTGTCTTTTTTCGTCGTTTTGGTTTTATCGTCTTATGATGTATGTGATCGTTTCTTTCTTTACGTTGCTATCGATTATGATGATTGTCATGCTCTTTGATCGGCAGCTGTGCGCGCGATTATTGGGCAAGATTGCGATCTATTTTCAACGATTATTCAGCCCCAGAACTAAGCATTCATTACCCAAGCATTCATCAACAGAACCACCTAAGCAGCCATTTAGTTATCGTATCAAGCAGTTTGGGCGGTTTATTGCAAAAATAGATGTTTCGCGACTCCCAGTGATATCGGCATTATCACTGTTGATTATCATGGCGACGGCTGGGCTGTGTTATGCCTTGATTACTAGTCATTCACTTGAGGTGTATCATGCAAAAGATACGCGGCCCAGCACTACAAGCGCACAAATCAGCCAGCTGTTAATAGGAGAGCGCCTGAGACCGCCGCCAGCGCCGCCTGAGGCGTTGTTCGCTGAGTTAGAGGCCGAAGTTGCAAGCTATCAGGCCGATAAAGCGGAGGAAGGCTATTGGCCTGAAAATCAAACGAATGTGCCTCAAGCTGGCAGACCGCTGATGCTGCCTGAGCCTGACTTGTCTGAGCTAAATACGCAAGATCACAGTACGGGTTATTCGGGTGATATGCTGGCCTCACATCTAAATAATGGCCATATCAATATCAAAAATGCTGACCGTAATTGGAAAAAAATGAACTCAGAGTTTGTTCAACGGCTGTTGACTGTGTATAAAGTAATGAGTGATCAGTATGGCTATGACATGGTGCTTTTAGAAGGCTATCGTAGCCCAGCAAGGCAAGCAAGGCTGCTCAGAAAAGGCTCTCACGTAACCAAGGCGGGGTCGTATAAAAGCTATCATCAGTTTGGTTTGGCAGGTGATAGTGCCTTTATTAGAAATGGTAAGATTGTCATCAGTGAAAAGGATCCTTGGGCGATGCGAGGCTATAAATTATATGGTAAAGTAGCCAAATCTGCTGGACTTGTGTGGGGTGGTGATTGGCGTATGATGGATCTTGGCCATGTCGAGCTGCGTAAAAAAGGGGTGCTTGGTCGCCCAGAAATGGCAGAGATTTTGACCAGTCAATAATGACAATAAGATTTAAGGTAAATTTAAAATATGGACAGATGTATGACATTGCCGATGGCATTAATAGCCACTGGTTGTTTGCTAAGCGGTGTGCTCGCTGGATGTAGCACTGATAAATTGAGCAAATCAAATGACAAGGTGTCGGCACTGGCAGGCGAATCTCCTATTGGAAATGCCATGAGTAATATCGTTGGTAGTGGCAAAAACAGTGCCGATTTGCAAAGCTTGAAAGCGCAGTTAGAGCAGCAGCAACAGCAGCTTGCGACCATGAGTGCCGAGCAGCAAGCACTACAAGAAAAACTAACGCGTCAGCAGATAACACTCCATATTAAACCCGCTGCCAACGCTAATGCTGGACGTGCCAAACTAGGGACAGCAAGCACCGCTTATATTGCGTTCTTAGAAGAAGAAAGTGAGTTCAGTGATATTGAAGAATTGGCTGCCAAAGAAGTCAGTGTGATTCCAAATCGTGATTCCAGTCTGACGGTAAATATTCCGCAAGATGCACGTTTTATCGCCATTAAAGTGGGATTAAGATATACCAAAAAGCGCTCACAGTTTCTTATTCCACTTGCCAGTCTCAATTTTGATACGCCATTTACGCTGAATATAGGTGCATGCGATGTCAGTATTACTGAGGGTATCGACCCGGCGCTGGTGCCTACATTTAGTACCAAACTTAAATATTATCAGCAGCCACTAGTCAGCTGTTCGTAGGAGATTGTCTTGAGCAAACATAGAGTATTGTGGGGCGAAGGGCTGTTTTTGCGTCCTCAGCATTTTCAGATTCAAGACACTTATCATGACTCGCAGCGAGCATTAAGTATGATGCTGGCGCACCCTTATGCTTATGGGGTATCTGAGGTTCAGATCGATGAGCAATTATTAGAAAGTCATTTATTAAGTTTTCAGAGTATTTATGCAGTATTGCCCGATGGTACAATATACCAAGCACCTCGCACCGATGCATTGCCAAAAGCAGTTACCTTAGATACTCAAGATAATGGTGATGAGATTTTTGTATTTTTAAGCTTAGAAATTGTTCATGGTGGTGGCAGTAATATTCAGACGGATCACAGTGATAATCCAGCGCGCTATGTCAAAGGTGCTGTTGAGGCGCAAGACCTATATAGTCAAGCCGCTGAAGCGGTCATCGATGTGATTAAGCTGTCGCCAAGTCTGCAATTAAGCCATTCTGCGCAAGTGCCCAGTCAAGATACGGTGTCTTTATTGATCGCTAAGCTCGTGCGTACCACCCAAGGCGTTTATCAAGTCGATAATGATTATATCGTCCCGAGTGTGCATATTACCAGTAACGCTGCGCTCGTTGGGCAAGTCTATCGTTTGATGACCATGATTAATACCAAGTCCACCTCATTGTATGACCATCATCGTCAATCTAACAATGACTTGTTAGAGTTTCGCTCTTCAGATATTGCGTCTTTTTGGCTGCTGCATACGCTGAATACCGCATACTCTCAGATCAGCCATTTATATAATAATGCCAAACTACACCCAGAACGGCTTTATGAGGCGCTATTAAATGTTGCCAGTCAGTTGGCTACTTTTAGCTCATTATATAAAGTAGGGGATTTGCCTTCTTATCATCATGACAATGCCAACGAATCGTTTGTCGGTATTATCTCGATCATACGTGAGCTGCTCAATACGGTGATTGCCAGCAACTTTATCTCAATTCCATTACGTCAGACCAAACCGTCTTACTACACAGGTGATCTCAGTAGTGACAAAATCACGCGCGGCTCACAGCTGTATCTGTCTGTTAGCTCATCGCTACCGATGCACGAGTTAATCGACATCGTGCCACGGCGCTTCAAGGTTGCGACCCCTGACTCAGTAGAAAAACGTGTTCTCTCTGCGCTGCCAGGCTCTCCTGTTTCGCACGTCACCCAAGTACCTAGCGCGATACCGGTAAGACCAGGCTTTAGCTACTTTACCATCGAGCCAGTAGGTGAGCTGTATGACGAGATGCTAAAGTCTGAATCTATTTGTATTTATGTGCCAAATGGCTTTGATGATTTAAAAATTGAGCTGATGGCCATCGTACAGTAGTTATGCCGCGTCTCTAGTGGTGCTAAGGTTGAAAGATCAATAGACACTAAATAGTATTTGAAACAATAAGCATTAGGAACAATCATGTCAGGGAATAATTCAGTGGGCTCTGCGCCCTCACTATTGGATTCGGGTGAGGTAGCATCAAAAGTCTCAGCAGCGGGACTGGATAAACGTATCAGCAGCCAGTCGCTGGTCGATATTATGTATGACGGCTTTTATTTGGTATTCCTGCTGCGTAATCATTATTTTAGTAGTGAGCCGCGTAGTTTTCGGCAAAAGATATACGCATTTTTGGACAAGTTCGAAGTTGATGCTCGCAAAAAAGGTTTTTTGTCAGAAGACATTCATGAGGCAAAATACGCTTACTGTGCGCTGATTGATGAGACCATCATGACCACGCAGGACCCAGAGTTTCAAACCCTAAAAGATGCTTGGGAGATGAATCCTTTGCAACTGGATTTGTTTGGTTCGCAAATCGCGGGCAATGAGTTCTTTGAGCGTTTAGATGGTTTGCGTGAGCAAGGAGAGAAGCGCCTACCTGCTTTAGAGGTGTATCATTATGCGATGCTGCTCGGCTTTCAAGGTAAGTATCGTTTAGAAGCACCAGAGAAAATTCGCTATCTTATCTCGCGTTTGGGCGATGAGATTGAGCATCTACGCGGCAATAAAAACGCGTTCTCACCGTTTTGGGCAATTCCTGACCAAATCAAGCACACGCTTACTAGCGAGACGCCATTATGGGTTATCCTTGCCGTCATGGCAGTGTTATTGACCGTGATATTTACCACCATGTGGCAGTTTACCAATAGCTTTTCAAATGAGCAGCTCTCGGCATACGACAATGTTATTCAGGAAAACAAAGAGCAAGCGCATATTTCAATATTTTTACCCTAGCGTTTGCTGATAACCATACCGCGAATCCACTTGCAAAAGAATACCGTGCTGCTGGGATGCTTGTTTTTAAACATATAATTAAAATACTTTAAAAACGCTACGATACTGCTGGTATAGTTTTTTTGTAGCCTCTGTCTGCGTAGGCACAGCAAGCTAGAAAAAACGGTACCTGCAGTGCGTGATGTATCGATTTTACTTTTCACTGACTATAGGTTCCGCAGCTTCTGTTTGCATAGACACCGCCAGCCAAAAAAATCCATTCCAAACGAAAAAAAACAGCAGCCATAAAAAAACCCCCATCAAAGTGATGAGGGTCTTGGCAAATGCCATAATTGAATTAAATATAATTCAAAAAATTTACAACTAAAATGTGGCTCTCCAACCTGGGCTCGAACCAGGGACACACGGATTAACAGTCCGTTGCTCTACCAACTGAGCTATTGGAGAATAAGCTATAAGCGTTTAAAACCTTATAACGAGCCTTAGAAGTCTCTAACGAGTTCTTGCTAAGTGGGGCGTATTCTAGCAAAGATAAAAAATACGTCAAGCCTTTTTTGCATAATTAGTAAAGATTATTGTATTAATAGCACAATCCGAGGTTTTTCACCAAAATTTAGCAATGGCGAGGTGAATAAAAAAACGCCCACATAAATATTATGGAGCGTCTTGTTATAGAGAGGTTGTTTAGAATGATTTTTTAAAGACTTATTCAGCCACGTCCAAATCAGCAACCGCCTTTTCGATACGTGACAAAGCATCTTTTAGTGTGGCTTCATCAGTAGCGTAAGAGATACGCATATAGCCGCCAAGACCGAATGCATCACCCGGTACAACAGCCACGCCAACCTTATCGAGCAACCATTCCGAGAACTCAGTACAGGATGATAAACCCGCCGCTTTAATTAAAGGTTTGATGTCAGGATAAACATAAAACGCGCCATCAGGACGCAGGCAAGTAATCCCTTTAATCGCATTTAAACCATCAACGACCAAATCACAACGCTTTTCAAAAGCTTCTACCATAGGCTCGAGTACGCTTTGGTCGCCATCGATAGCGGCTTCTGCTGCGACTTGGCTGATAGACGTGGGGCATGAAGTGGACTGCGATTGTATTTTTTTCATCGCTCCGATCAATTTGGCAGGGCCACCCGCATAACCGATACGCCAACCGGTCATCGCGTAGGCCTTAGAGACGCCATTCAAAATAATGGCGCGGTCTTTCAGCTCAGGCGCTGCATTCAAGATATTATAGAATTTATCACCTGTCCAGCGAATGTGCTCGTACATATCATCTGAGGCAACATAGATTTTTGGATGTTTTTTCAACACTTCAGCGATAGCTGTTAGCTCATCTAAGGTATAGATCATGCCAGTTGGATTCGATGGGCTATTCAGTACCAACATTTTGGTTTTATCGGTGATAGCGGCTTCTAATTGCTCGGCAGTGATTTTGAAGTCTTGCTCAGCTGGGCATTTGACGATGACTGGCACGCCTTCTGCGATTTTGACCATGTCAGGGTAGCTGACCCAATAAGGTGCTGGAATGATAACTTCATCACCTGAGTTGATAAAGGCTTGGGCAAGGTTAAAGAATGATTGTTTACCGCCGACCGATACTAAAACCTCATTTGGCTCATAGCTGATGTCATTGTCGCGTTTGAACTTTTTAATGATGGCTTTTTTGAGTTCTGGTGTGCCATCGACAGCGGTGTATTTGGTAAAACCATCATTAATGGCATCAATAGCCGCTTTTTTGATGTGTTCTGGTGTATCAAAATCAGGTTCGCCAGCGCCCAAACCGATGATATCTTTACCTGCTGCTTTTAGCTCTGTGGCTTTATTGGTAATCGCTAGCGTAGGAGATGGTTTGATGTTATTGACGCGGTCAGACAGTTGCAGTTCGCTCATGAGAAATCCTTTCTTATGGAGTGGGGTGGGTAAAATATAATATTCGCTATATAGCGTTTAGATGTTATCAGAATGTGTATCAGACAGTTTAAAAACAGTTCAGGCAGATTGAAAACCTGCCACTTTAAACTTTTTTAGAGATAATTGACGCTCAACCAAAAGCGCTTTTGGCTTTATTGTAGCATGCAGCTATTACGCTGTCTTATAGGGCTCGTAAATTATAGAGCTCGTAATTTAAAATAACGAGAGAAACAGCCGTTCTATGCGCGCTATGACCAAATATTGAGCAGTTTGAAACACTGGCTGATTGCGAAACCACAACAATAGGCTGATAATCTTGCGCTATGATTGTTTAGATTTTATAAATAAAACGGATGCTACGTTAATTAAATGCAGTCAATGCAAATAGTTAAATAAAAACAATAATCAAGATTTAAATATGAGATAAATTGTAAATTCAATAAAATTAAAAATAACTAAAAGGACGTTTATCATGACAGATTCTACCAGAAAATTAAACATTCTCATTACTGGAGCGACGTCTGGTATTGGCAAGCAGTTAGCAAAAGACTATCTCCTCGAAGGCCAGCATGTTTATGTCGTTGGCCGTGATGATGATGCATTGGCTGAACTTAAATCATTGGGCGCAGAAACCATTGACTTAGACCTCATGGATCGAGATAAAGTCATTGAGGCTTTTGATAAGATAAATGACGTTGATTTGGCGATTTGCGGTGCTGGCATGTGTGAGTATCTGGATATGCCAAACTTTGATAGTGCGGCATTTATGAAAGTCATGTCAGTAAATATGGGCACGTTATCGCACGCTATCGAAGGAGTATTACCAAAGCTCATCGTCTCGAAGGGTCGCTTGGTCGGTATCGGCTCGGCGTCTGCTTATGTGCCGTTTGCTCGTGCCGAAGCCTATGGCAGCTCAAAAGCCGCCATTCATTATTTAATGAAAACCCTACAGATTAGCCTTGCACCGCACGGTGTATCGGTCAGCTTAGTCGTTCCTGGTTTTGTTGAAACGCCAATGACCAAACAAAACGACTTTCCGATGCCGTTTTTACAAACCCCAGAACAGGCAAGTCAAGCCATTCGTCATGGTATTGAACACGGTCATGAGGTGATTGAATTTCCCAAAAAACTGACCTTACCATTAAAAGCGCTAGGGACGTTACCAGATTTAATCTGGCAACAGGTCAGTGAAAAAATAAATAAAAATAGCCAATCGTGATAGTTCCGAAAATAGAGTAAAGAATAGCGCTTTAAAAAAACAATAAGGAACGCCTTTATGTCGTTTATCCGCCGTAAACGTAAAAATGCAAAAACCGCCTCTACTGAGGCTAGTAGTGTGTCAAGAAAGCCTAGCGTTGTCCAAGAGAAAAAGCGTATTGCCATTATCGGTTCAGGCGTTTCGGGTTTAACTTGTGCGCATTATTTGGTCAAGCAACATGAGGTGACGGTGTTTGAAGCCAATGATTATATTGGCGGTCATGTAAACACCATCGACGTGACATTACAAGATGGTAAAAAGGCGAAACCTAGTAAAGTAGAGAGAAGTGCGATAGATACTGGCTTTATCGTCTTCAATGAGCGCACCTATCCCAACTTTTTTCGTCTGCTTTATGAGCTGCAAGTACCTTTTCAAGCAACAGACATGAGTTTTTCGGTAAAAAATACCGCGCGTCATTTTGAATACAATGGTCATACGCTCAATACTTTATTGTCGCAGCGAAAGAATGTGCTCAACCCAAAGTTTTGGCAATTTATCAAAGATATCCTACAGTTCAATAAGCATATCAAGCAGCTACGCCAGGATTATGAAGAGACTCGTGCGCAAGGACAAGATATCAGCAAATTCACTGAGCAAACACTGGGTAGTTATCTCAGCAAACAAAGCTACAGTACGCTTTTTATGGATAACTATCTGCTGCCAATGGTTTCTGCTATTTGGTCAACCAGCCTACGCGAGGTAGAAGATTTTCCATTGGTATTTTTTGCCCAGTTCTTTGATAACCATGGCTTGCTCGATGTGGTCAATCGCCCGCAATGGTTCACGATTCAGGGCGGCTCAAAACAGTATGTGAATAAACTGGTCACTCGATTTGTTAAAGCTGGCGGCAAGATAAAGGTAAATTGCCCAGTGCAGTCGGTTACTCGTAACGCCGCACAGGATAAAGACAAAGTGATACTAACGCTTCAGGATACAAACAATATCAACGGTGAGGTTGAAAGCCTTATATTTGATGAAGTTGTTTTTGCTTGCCATGCAGATACCGCGTTGAAGATTTTACAAGATGCCGGTTATGATGAAACTGAGGTGCTAAGTCATTTCCGCTTTACCAAAAATACCGCATTATTGCATACCGATAGCAGCGTTTTGCCCAAAAAGCCATTGGCATGGGCCAGTTGGAATTACCTGATAGAGGATAAAGGTTCTATTAAGAGCTCTACTAAAAATGCTAAAGAGCAGCAAACCGCAGTAAAGCCAGTATTGACCTATCATATGAATATCTTGCAACGCTTGACCAAAAAGCATAACTATTTGGTGACGCTTAATCACAAGGTGGATGAGAATCAAATTATTAAGCAGATTGATTATAGCCACCCTGTTTTTGATAAGGCAATGATCGATGCCCAAAGTAAATGGTCAAATATTTTGGGTAATGGTCTGCACACCCATTTTTGCGGCGCGTATTGGTTCAATGGCTTTCATGAAGATGGTGTACGCAGCGGCCTACGTGTTTGTCAGGCATTAGGCCATGACATTGATATAAAAGATGAGGTTGAACCAAGCCATCTGCCTGATGTCGATAGTACACATACGCCATTTCGCTATAGAGATTTGCCAGTTAAAGCAGATACCAAGCCGCGCAAAATCAATAAACGCAAGGTCACGACGGCCACTACTAATCAGGAGCTGGTTGAGTACGTTGAGAATTTACAGTCTGCTGTTAACGATAACGAAACATATAAGGATTACGAACCATAGAAAAAGCGCGGTTTATTTGGGTGTAAAACCAATGAGCACTAAAGTAAATAATGAGGAGAAAGCTGTGTCTACTGAAGACGGTTTATCTGACAGTTGCTTACCCCATCAGCTATTTCATGGGACAACATGGCACAGTCGCCTGCTACCAAGTGTGCATAAATTTGCTTATCCATATCGTTATTGGGGCATCAGTATCAGCGCGTTGGCAGCGGGGCAGGTACTTCCTGAGGTAGGTATAGCCATTTTTGGTAAGGCTAATTTTGTTAAAAATAGATGGTTAAAAGAGCTACCGTTATTCTCAGCGAAGAAAAAAGCTTTGCAGCAATTCTGTCCTGATGATTATTTACAAGGACTAAATTCACAAGGGTTAAATTCACAAAGGCGAAATGTACAACAACCAAATAGCCTAAGTAATAATGAAAACGACGATAGCCGTTTAAATCCTATCCAAGCACTTAGTCATCGTTTGAACCAAGCATTTACTGAACAAACAGGTAGTGAGCCAACAGGCGATATCATTGGCATGGTTGTGTGCCGCAATGCAGGTATTTATTTTAGCCCCGTTAATTTTTATTTGGGTTTTGATAAGCAGCAGACGCCGACTCATTTATTGGCTGAGGTGTCTAATACGCCATGGGATAAGCGGCATTATTATGGGTTTTTATTAGCAGGGGAGAGCACTGAGTTCTGTCACGATAAAGACTTCCATGTCTCACCCTTTAATCCGATTGACCAGCTATATCGTTGGCAAGTTAAGATAAAAAGCCAGCCAGATAACGGCTTGCAAGTTCGTATTGCTATCGATATCAGTGATGAGCGCGGTAAGGTGTTAAAAACAGGGGTAAAAATGTCAGGCGTCCCAATGACTGCGACTATGATTCGCAACAGCCTACGTAAAAACCCATTGATGAATGTGACTTCGTTAACGCGTATTTATTGGCATGCTTTTAAGCTTTATGCGATTAAAAAAGTACCCTACATTAATTATGATGAAAAGCTAGCCGATAGCCAGCAGCAAGCTGATAAAAAACCTGATGTTGAAAAAACTGAACACTAAATCACAAAAATTTAAGCACCTAAGTTTAAGCACCTAAGATTGAAATACATGCCATTTAAACAAGGATAAGAAGACGATGTCAGTACGACCGACCGATAGAGCGCCCGCTTCAACACTAGCCAAGGTGACTACTAGCATCAGCCAAACGATCAATGAAAGCGCTATCTTACAACCTGTCAGTGATGGGATCAATCAAGTCGCAAGAAAGCTGATATTTCGTGCTTTAAACCATATTCAGTTTGGTAGCCTGACTATAATCGAAGCGTTTGGCGAGCAAGTGCCTAAAACAAATAGCTTTGGAAGCGTGTCTACTACTAGCACCGCAAGCAGTTCAGCAGTAGGCCGCCATTCGTTAAATGTCACTTTGATGATTCATGATAGTGCTGTTTATCGTCAGTTGCTACTTGGGGGCTCTATTGCTCTGGCAGACAGCTATATCAGTGGTGAATGGGATACGGATGATTTGACTGGCTTGATTCGGTTGGCGGCGCGTAACTTGGCGGTACTTAATAAGCTTGAGAGCCGTTTTGCGGGGGTGAGTAAGGCGTTTGAAAAAGCCAAGCACCAACTGCGTAAAAATGATAAATCTGGATCTAAGTCCAATATCTTAGCGCATTATGATTTGGGCAATGATATGTATCAGCGTTTTTTAGACGATACCATGATGTACTCATCAGCAGTTTATAAAAATACTGAAGCAACATTGGCTGAAGCGCAGCAGCATAAATTGGCGCTCATTTGTCAGCGGTTGCAACTCTCTGCTGATGATCATGTCATCGAAATCGGTACAGGTTGGGGTGGTTTTGCGATTTATGCCGCCACACATTATGGCTGTCAAATAACGACAACAACTATCTCGGATGCCCAATACGAAGAGGCGCAGAGTCGTGTTAAAGCGGCAGGTTTATCAGATAAAATAACCTTGCTGAAACAAGATTATCGCGAGCTGACAGGACAGTATGACAAATTGGTCAGTATCGAGATGATTGAGGCGGTTGGGCATGAGTATTTGCCGACTTTTTTTGCTAAATGTAATAGTCTCCTAAAGCCCACGGGGTTGATGGTATTGCAAGCGATTACTTTTAATGACCAAAACTACCAAGATTATATAAATTCGGTTGATTTTATTCAAACGCACATCTTTCCTGGTGGTTGCTTACTGTCCAATCAAGAACTAAACAATCAGTTTACTGAGCAGACCGATATGGTTATTAAGCAGCTACATGATTACGGTTTTGACTACGCGCATACGCTGCGGGATTGGCGTGCTGCCTTTATGGGGCAGCGCGAAGAGATAGTCGCGCTTGGTTATGATGAGACGTTTATCCGCTTGTGGGATTTTTACTTCTGTTACTGCGAAGGTGGGTTTTTGGAGCGGACGATTGGTGTGGTGCAATTGACAGCGGTGAAGCCAGATAATATTGATATCATGCATTTCTCTGACTTGCCATTGGCAATTTAATTATTGTAGATAACCACTTCATTGAGTCGTTAAATTGAGCCAAACATCTACATCGCTGTGCCGAATGTTTAGCGACCATTATAAAAGGATATTATTATGGGTTATGTATTTATTTATATTGCAGCCGTTGCCATATTTTTAGGTATTGATGCAGTTTGGCTCAAGACTATGACCGGTCTTTTTTATGAAAAACGTATCGGACATTTGCTTGCCGATGAGCCTAACATGATTGCCGCTGGCGTGTTTTATATGTTTTATCTACTGGTGCTGTGTATCATTATTCTCTATCCACAAATCAAAGCCAACGCTTCACTGGGTCATATTTTCTTGTTGGGTGGTTTGATAGGACTGATGGCTTATGGTACTTATGACTTTACCAGTTTGGCGTTGTATAAAGGCTATACCTTAGATACAGCCTTGGTTGATTTTGTCTGGGGTGGGTTATTAACGGGAACGGTCAGTACAATTGTGGCTTGGCTTGCATACCGTTTTCACTGGTTAAGTTGAGGGTCTGTCGTCTGATAGAACACTCTATATTTACCCCATAAAAACTATTTTTATCGGCTACTTATTTGCGCTATCTCAAAAGCTACTGTATAAATAAGATTCTGAATAAATAGGTTTTTGATAACGGTAAGGAATATTATGTCGCAATACAACACCAGCTCCACAGCTAAAAAAGCACCTTTAAACCATGAGCTATATATGTCGGTGCTAATGACGCCCGATATGGCCAACTTCATTGGTAATGTGCATGGCGGTGATTTGCTAAAGATGCTGGATCAGGTCGCCTATGCTTGTGCCAGCCGGTATAGCGGTAGTTATGTGGTGACGTTATCAGTCGATCAAGTGATGTTTCGTGAGCCAGTTTACGTTGGCGAATTAGTCACTTTTGCGGCAAGTGTCAATTATGTTGGTAAAACCTCGATGGAAGTGGGTATACGTGTCGAGGCAGAAGACGTCCGCGCTCGTACTGTGCGCCATACCAACAGCTGCTATTTTACCATGGTGGCCATTGATGATAACGGCAAACCAACACCAATACCTGAGCTTGAGATTAAAAACCCCATGCAGCAATGCCGCTTTGATGCAGGCCTAGAGCGTAAAAAAATGCGCATGGAAGACTCACATCGCCCCAGTTGTGGCATCGACGAAATGATTAGTGAAGACCTAGGCGGCAAAAATAAAACTGACCATGACACAGCTGACGGATATATGGTTGGAGAGCTGACAACTCATCAATCTAATAGTAAAAAAGATACACTTTAAGAAGAAATTTTGTAATAGTTAAAGCAACCAAAACTTAAACAAAGTCTCACGAAAACCTTACTGATAATAAACGGGTTTTCGACTAAATTTAATGGTTATTAAGATGGGTAAAGACAGTTAACGCTTAAAGTTAAAAAGTTAAATTGTGTTTATCCATTCTATACACTATGGATTGAGACTTACATGAGTTTAAAAAAACCAAAACCCGATTCAAAACCTCAACCCATACCGCGTGGTAGCTATACTCGCGGTACGGGTGGTTCTCAATCTGATATTAGCCTCAGTGCTGTAGTCGATACATCTACTAAAACTCCCCCTCATACGGATCCTACGCCTAACAATAATAGTAAAAAATCTGGTTCACTAATCACTGTGCTGATTGCAGTGGGTGCCAATCTTCTTATTGCCATCGCCAAAACAGTGGCTGCATTTATGACCGGCTCTGCTTCTATGATTGCGGAATCAGCACACTCGTGGGCAGATGCAGGCAACGGCACTTTACTCATTGTGGCAGAAAAGAAAGCCGTCAAACCCGTCAAACCCGCCGATAAAAGCCATCCATTAGGCTATGGCAAAGAGTCGTATGTGTGGTCGATGATTGCCGCCTTTGGTGTCTTTATGGCAGGCTCAGTTGTCTCTATTTATACCGGTATTACTGAATGGAATGCGCCTGAAGCCGAGACTAATTATACCATTGGCTTTATTGTTTTAGCGGTTGCATTTTTGCTTGAAGGCTTCTCTTTGGTGCAAGCTTATCGACAGAGTAAAAAGCAAGGTGAGGCGCTTAATGTCAGTGCTATCGGTTATGTCATTGATACGTCCAATCCAACCTTACGCGGCGTATTTTTTGAGGATTTGGCAGCAGTGATTGGCTTGGTAATAGCGGCAGCAGCGATGGGGATGCATGCTTATACTGGACAGCCGTTTTGGGATGCACTTGGGTCGATTATTGTAGGAATATTGCTAGGTGTGGTTGCAATATTCTTAATCAGTCGTAACCGTGACTTTCTGGTAGGACATAGAGTCTCAGACAAAATGCATTGTTATGTATTAACCGAACTGCTCGATCATCCGGATATCGATAGTGTCTCTTATCTACACTTAGAGTGGGTTGGGCCTAAAAAGATATTTATGGTGGCAGCAGTTGATATTGCTGGTAACCAACAAGAGCAAACGATCGCACAAAAAATCGAAGATATCGAAAACCAGTTCCGTGACAATCCAATATTTCAAGAAGCTATTTTGACGCTGTCAGTGCCCAATGCCGAAGTTCTGCATTTGCCTAATAGCCAAGCCAGTAACACTAATATGATTGGTTAAAAGTAAAAGAGACGCGCTTGTTATAAAGTGCCGCTTCTACCCGCGTAAAAAAAACGGTCGTCTAATTAGACGACCATTTTTTTACTAAACTTTTTTATTTCAAGGCTTTATTGTTTCAAGACTTTTTTATTTCAAGCGATGAGTCATCGTCTTATTTCTTTGGCGCATTGGCACCGATGAACCAAGCATCTTTATCAATAGTGCGGCTCACTTCTGTCAATAGGTCCGCAGTATCTTCGTCACCGGCGTCACCAGCAGTATCGATTCCTTCACGCAATGAAGCTGCAATGGTTTTATAACGATTGGTAAGCTCACGAACGTGCTCATCTACTTTAGTGATATCAGTAGGGTAGGTCTCTAAAATAGAGTCTTCAACGACACGTTTTGAGATACCATTGGCTTTACCGCCGAGGATAACAATGCGTTCAGCGACCGTGTCAAAAGCCTCAGTCAAACGATCATAGGTCTCATCTAATAATTGATGAACGCCAATGAAACCAGTACCTTGTAGATTCCAATGGCATTGTTTACTGTCCATACTTAAATCAATCAGATTGGCTAAATTAGAGTTTAACAAATCTACCATTTTTTTTGCAGTTTCATTATCTATTCCACTCGCGTAACGTTCTCTCATATTTTGCTCCGTTATTTATTAAGTTTATTTTATTGATTTGAATGTTTAACGTGTTGTTATTGGTTTCTTGCTTATGTACTACTTGTTAATTCATGATCAATAATAGCAGCTTAAATCGATGTTGGTAGCATTGAGTGTTAGGCTTTATTGGGTGCTCGTGTAATGACTTTGTTAACCGTGAAAGACTTTGTAATTTTAGCGGATGCTGTGTGCATTTTTTATAACTATTTTAATGTTTTTTATCAAAAGTAAAGTAGGCGTTAGCATATTTAAGAATGCATGTTTCGCCAGTGGTAGGCTAGATAATAACGCTTGATTGTCCTTTAAAAATAGATGGTTAGACCCCACATTGTTATAAACCTTAATAAGAAGAAAGCCATTATGCGAATGCCTGAACCGCGCTCGTCGCGTCAGTTAAACCAATTGGCCACTCAGCTACAGGGTGAAGCTGAAATTAGTGGTGTCAATGCGTCTGGGACGCAAATATCAAGTCGTGCCTTTGAGATGGTCACTGATTTTGAGCCCGCTGGTGATCAGCCGCAAGCAATCGAAAAGCTGGTCAAGGGTATCAACACTGGTATGGACGAGCAGTTGCTATTGGGGGTGACGGGTTCTGGTAAGACCTATACGATGGCAAAGGTCATCTCTGAGTGCCAACGTCCGACTATTATTATGGCGCATAATAAAACCCTAGCTGCCCAGCTATATGGTGAGTTTAAGTCGTTTTTCCCTAATAATGCGGTGGAATACTTCGTCAGTTATTATGATTATTATCAGCCGGAAGCTTATGTGGCTGCTAGTGATACCTTTATTGAAAAAGACAGCGCCATTAACGATCATATTGATCAGATGCGCTTGTCAGCGACGCGTGCACTCCTTGAGCGTCGTGATGCGATTATCGTCGCGTCGGTATCGTGTATCTATGGTTTGGGCGATCCAGAAAGCTATCTTAAAATGCTACTGCATGTCGTCGTTGGTGACAAAATAGACCGTACCGCGACGATTAAGCGTTTGGTCGAAATGCAATATACTCGTAATGAGCTGGACTTTGGGCGCGGTACGTATCGATTACGCGGCGAGCTATTGGATATTTATCCTGCTGAGTCTGAACAGTTGGCGGTACGTGTGCATCTGTTTGATAATGAAGTTGAAAAAATTACGTGGTTTGATCCTTTAACAGGAAAAACGGTGCGTAGCGTGCCGCGTATTACCATTTATCCAAAATCGCATTACGTAACACCGCGTAATAAATTAGAAGCTGCTAGCCATACCATTCGCGCTGAGCTTGAGCCACGCTTGGAGTATTTCCGCGATAATAATAAATTGGTTGAAGCCCAGCGTCTCAAAGAACGTACGCAGTATGACCTTGAGATGATTCAACAGCTCGGCTACTGTAACGGTATCGAAAACTACTCACAGCATCTCTCTGGACGTCCATCGGGGGAAGCGCCGCCGACTTTGTTTGATTATATTCCAGAAGATGCTTTATTGTTCCTCGATGAATCACATGTGACCGTTTCGCAAATTGGGGCGATGTATAAAGGCGATAGATCGCGTAAAGAAAACTTGGTCAATTATGGCTTTCGTCTGCCGAGTGCGATGAATAATCGGCCAATGAAGTTTGAAGAGTGGGAGCGTATCAAGCCAAAGACTATTTATGTTAGTGCCACGCCTGCATTATATGAGCTTGAACACAGCGAGCAAGTGGTCGAGCAAGTGGTGCGTCCAACCGGACTGATTGACCCTGAGATTGAGATTCGTCCAGTATTAACGCAGGTCGATGATGTGCTATCGGAGATTACCAAACGCCGTGAAAAAGATGAGCGCGTATTGATTACCACCTTGACCAAGCGTATGTCAGAAGATTTGACCAGTTATTTGAAAGAGTACGATGTCAAAGTTGCGTACTTGCATTCAGACATTGACACCGTTGAACGCACGCAAATTATCCATGAATTGCGTACTGGCGTGCATGATGTGTTAGTCGGTATTAATCTGTTGCGTGAAGGCTTGGATATGCCTGAGGTGTCATTGGTGGCGATATTTGATGCCGATAAAGAGGGCTTTTTGCGTTCTGAGCGTGCGTTGATTCAGACCATTGGTCGTGCTGCGCGTCACTTGAATGGTAAAGCCATCCTTTATGCCGATCGCATCACCAACAGTATGCAAAAAGCGATTGATGAGACCGATCGCCGCCGCGAAAAGCAAATTGCCTTTAATATCGAGCATAACATCACCCCAAAAGGCGCGCGCCGTAGTATCACTGATAAAATTGATACAGGCGATGACCTTGATGCCAATGATAATCAAGCGATTCCGGTCAAAAGTAATCTGCCCGATGTAGATATCAATATCCTACGTAGTCCTGATTTACTTGCCAAAGAAATCAAGCGTTTAGAAAAGCAAATGCAACAGATGTCACGTGATCTTAAGTTTGAAGAAGCCGCGAAGACTCGTGATAAAGTGTTGGAGTTAAAAGCACATTTGATTTAATGGATAAAGCTAAAGTTTGAAAAAATGAGGACGGGTTACGAGGGTGACTCGTTTTTTTCGTTTAGGGGCTGTATAGAATTCATCTATTAGGACTGCTGATCGCTAAAATAATTCCAGACTAGGCGTAAATCGAAGGTAATGTCGAGACCTTAGCTAGATTTACAACAACGTCTGGGGCGATTTTAGCATCAGTCCGAAGGAACAGGACTATTTTTTGCCACTTCATAGCCAAAACTATCGCGCTTAGAATAACTAAACTTACTATTTTTGGCGTCGAATTGCCTAAAAAATAGTCTCTGTCAGTTCCTTAGCTGAATTCTATACAGCCCCTAGTCTGATGTATAAGGTTGATATAGGCTTTTACCAACCTCAAACGTAGTTTTACATATTCCATCTTAAAAACCAGTTATACATCTTATAGGATAAGCTAATAAAGTAGGCTCTATTAAGTAGGTAAACAAGGCTGAGTAATGGTCGTAGAGTCAGGCATGCTAACGTATTTTATAATTTTAAGGTTGTGACTATAGTTATGTTTGATATCAAATCATTTTTTAAACGAGAAGTAGAAAAAAAGCTCATCAATGTGGATGACTACATTTTTATGCCTGAGCGTGTAGAGATGGAGCTAGAAGGCGGTCTATTAAATTGTGTACTCAATAGCGATGGTCGAGTTGATATTTTTTATACCAAGCAAGGGGTGACAGAGGTCAGCTCAGCATCGCGTAAGCATCCATTTACGGCGTTCGAAACTGAGCTATATCATGGCGTTTATGATGATATTATTCATGATTTAGTCAAAGAGGTAAGTAAAATACTTGATGGTAAATCAACGTACTTTCGCCATAACAAAACATTAGCGCCTACCGCATCTTTAATGTCTAAGCCGCATACTACAAATAAACTGTAAACCAGTTTAGATTAATGCGATTGTAGAAAATACTGCAAGAAATCAATAATAAAGAAGGGTGCGTTATATATAACGCACCCTTCTTTTTTTATTTTACAACTATATTAAATTCAATCAAACCTAAGCGCCACTTAATGAGCCTAATTTTTTACCCCGACTGCTTTATTTAGCGAAATTTGCATAGCAGCTTTGTAGGGATTTGGCGACGACTCTGGTGACCAGCTGTGTGCGATATTGTGCATCTATTGCGGCATTGCCCAGTTCAACGATAGTGACTTGCTGCGGCGCTTGCTCACTAACGCAGCCACAAACATTGTTTTTCACAGCTTCTTGTTGCGTTTCAGTCATCGCCACGCTCGCAACACGCCAAGCATTTTGTTTTTCAATTTGGCTACGGCACTGATTGTCGATGGCAGATTTAAAAACATTCATGCCAATCTCATTTGCAGTACCTATCGCATTGTCTGCATTATTATTCATACCGCCAGTGGTTGTGCATCCAGCTAAAGCAAAAGTGGCAAGCATTATGGTTGAAGCCAAGCGTTTTTTCATAAGTTAGTCCTTTAACGTCTTTATTTATTTTTGAAGTTTATGTTTGGCTATTATTTATCTCATTTTTATCACTATTTTCAAAATGAGAACAGGCTCTAGTCGACAGGTGTTTTTGCCAAACAAGTGGTATATTATCAGTAAAGCCTATCAATGACACCATTAACCATGATTGGCTCAGACTGTATCAGTAAACATAAAAAACCAGCTAAGACAAATATGTTTAGCTGGCTAGTAATAGACGACTGTCTCGAATAAATGGCATTATCTAATATTGAACTCTAATATTGAATGGTTTTAAACATTTTTACCATGCTGTTTGGTTTGAATGTCTTTGGCCAATTTATAGCACTCGTTGATATGGTCAGTGGCGATTTTCTTAAAAATCATATAACCCATAGTTGCCGCGACCAATTGCCCGCCAAGTGGAATAAATTTAGTGACCTGCTTGGCCGCGATACGACCACCGAATCCTTGAACCGTTTTTTTAACGATACCACGTGTCGCCATTAAACCGGCAAAATCAACAGTACGGTCTTTTAGCGCACCCCAATGTACTTCACGTGACTCTAAATCAACAGCGCCTTGACGATCTTTCAACAGCCCAAAGCGTTCACTGATTTCAGGTAACAGCATGGTTAGCATACCGGCATCAACGGCCACATCGAAAAATGGCACAGGAACGATAGCAACACCAGCTGAGAGCTTGGCGCGCTTTTTAACCAGACCCAGACATTCTTTTTTGACTTTTTCGAGGTCTAGATTAGGATCAATAGTGTTGGGTAGTTTTTCAGCGACTGGCGTGGTTTTCATAAAGTTTCCTTATAAGTTAACAAATTTATTAAAAACGATATAACGTCTCAAATATAAATAGGCCAATAGATAGCGAATATCTCAGTTGTTATCTATTTTATGGATTTATAAGCGGCATACAATCATTGCTTTGTAGCAAAATGCAGAAAAATACAGTCGCTATGCACCGTTTTTGTAAATAGCCCGCCTGAATATAAATTATGTCATGCTGAGCCCGTAAGCAATCGATAACCTTATACGGCAGTATTAAAAATTACCATTGTGACCGCTTACCAAAGTCAGTAGAATACTGGCATGCTAAAATTAACCTCCCGTTATACCAGCACTCGCATCGACGAGTTGCCCGCCGCGTTGCAACCGCTTGCCGCCCAATCCTTAACCCTTGCTCGCCTATATGCGGGTCGAGGAATCGTGCAGCCTGATGAGCTTGAAACTCAGCTGTCCGGTTTATTGCCTGCTGAGATGCTACAGGGTGTCACTGAAGCGGTGCGTTTATTGGACGTCGCTATTGATGAAGGGCAACGTATTCTTATCGTTGGTGACTTTGATTGTGATGGGGCGACCAGCACGGCGCTGATGATGCGTGCACTGACAGCGATGGGCGCGGTGGTCGATTTCTTGGTGCCTGACCGCTTTAAATATGGTTATGGTTTGACGCCAGAAATCGTCGAATTGGGTATCGAAACCTATCGACCTGACTTGATTGTCACGGTAGACAATGGCATTTCAAGCCATGAAGGTGTGGCACGCGCGCAAGCCGATGGTATCACCGTCATTATTACAGACCATCACCTCACGACTAAAGAAACGCCACCTGCTGAAGCTGTGGTCAATCCCAATCAGCTTGGTTGCCACTTTACTAGTAAGGCTTTAGTAGGGGTTGGAGTAGCGTTTTATGTCCTCGGTCGATTGGCAAAATTACGCCGTGAAGCAAGCAAGTCTACCGTCCAAGTCAGCCAGTATTTGGATTTGGTGGCACTTGGTACGATTGCTGATGTGGGTGTACTCGATAAAAACAATCGTATTCTCGTACATCATGGACTGGCAGCTATTCGTCAAGGGCGCTGCTCGCTAGGAATATTAGCGTTACTTGAGCAGGCAGGACGCGACCCCAAGCAGTTACATGCGCAAGACTTTGGTTTTGTCTTAGGACCGCGTATCAATGCCGCTGGGCGTATGGATAACATGCGTATAGGTATCGAGTGCTTATTAACGGATGATTGGCCAACCGCACAACGACTGGCGCAAGAGCTTGAGCAGCTTAATCGTACTCGTCGTCATGTCGAAGGCGAGATGCGTACGCAAGCGGATAGTATTGTGCAAGCGCTAGCTACTACTAATACAGATAGTGATAGTGATGAAAGTAGTGAGCTTATTGTCCAGAATAAGCCTGAAAAAAAGATAATTGACGATCGCAATCGTAGCATCGTTTTATATCAAGATGATTGGCATCAAGGCGTTATCGGTATCGTCGCAGGACGTTTAAAAGAAAGCCATTATCTGCCGAGTATCGTCTTTGCCCCAGCAGATACAGAGCGTACTGGTGACGACGATGCGATTAAAGGCTCAGCTCGCTCTATCGCTGGCGTGCATATTCGTGATGCGATTGAACAAGTTGCCGAACAGCACCCTGATTTAATCAGCCATTTTGGTGGTCATGCCATGGCAGCTGGCTTGACTATTAAACGCCGTAACTTTGAGGGTTTTGTGTCAGCATTTAACGAAGTCATGGCACAAATGGATGATGAAGTGTTTGCTGAGCAAAAATTTACCGATGGAGCATTACAAGCGAGTGACTTTAGCTTATGGTTCGCTGAGCATTTAGCCGATGCCAGTATCTGGGGTCATGGCTTTGCGCCACCGATATTTGATGGCGTATTTGAAGTGCTAAGCTTTAAGATATTAAAAGACAAGCACCTTAAGCTGTCGCTGCGTTATCCTGAGGTCCAGTATCCGATTGAGGCCATTCAATTTAATTTTGATAGCAACGCTTGGGACTATCGCGCCGAAAACGTACATATTCTATTTGAGTTAGATATTAATGAATGGAATGGCAAACAAAGTCTGCAATTAATGGTTAAGGATTTGGCGGTTATTACTGAGACCTAAAAGTATTGCTCATGATTATTGATTTAAAAGGGCGTTAATCTTGATGATTGACGCCCTTTTTTTTGATTTTACACGTTGTGTTTACTATCGATTGTAGTACCAATTCAATATAAAAATGCACGCTTACATTCGATCTTAAATATGATTTTTCTTCATCAAACTAATATCTGGAAAATGCCAATCATAGCGTACTGCTAACATGCGGATGACGAAAATAGTAATCATCGTCACGGATTCTTTTATCCAAGGCGTAAAACCCATACCTTCCATGACAAAATATAATATCCCGCCAAGAATCGCTGCGGTCACATAAATCTCGCGCTGCAATACCAATGGAATCTCATTACATAGCATGTCACGAATGACTGTTCCAAACAAAATATTCAACACCCCAAGTAGGATACAAACAGGAATATTTGCGCCCATTTCTTGTGCGACTTGGATGCCGATTAAGGTGAAAATAGCCAGCGCCAAGCCATCAAACAGCTTTAATAAGCCGTCCACATGTCGTGCTTTTGGATTACAAAACATCTGAAAGCCAACTGAAGTGATCGTAATAATAAGTAAGTAGTTCATATTCACCATCCAAAATAGTGGATAGCGATCAAGAATAATATCACGCGCGGTAGGGCCACTGATAGCGGCAATCATTGCCACTAAAATACAGCCAAACACATCAAAGTTCTTATGTTTGGCTAAAATGGTTCCTGAGACACTACAGGCAAAAATACCAAACATCTCAAGCCAAAACATAAACGAGGTTGGCTCAAATCGCGTCACAAACTCGGGCGTTAGAACGAGTGGACTCTGCACCACAGTATCAACAGCTGGACTCACAGAGACAGCAACGCTAGAGGAGGCCATAACGTTTAAAGGTGAGGCGAATAACATGTCAAAAGATTGGCCAAATAAAGTCACACAACAGGCATTTAGCCAGGCATAGACACTGACGCTAATAACATCGACGCTAATAAAACTGATCATAAAGATTCACATAGAAAATGTGCTCAGGCAGCTAAGAGGTTAGGCACCTGTTAATCCACTAAGCGTATGGAGGGAAGATGCCAGTCAAATTTGAGTGCCAACATGCGCACGGTAAAAATGACAAACAGCATTATAAATTCATTAATAACAGTATCAACACCCCAGTGATCGAGCACTAGGTAAGTCAACGATCCTACAATACTGGCGGTAATATAAATCTCACGCTGGAGCAATAAAGGTATTTCATTGCAGATGATATCACGTAGTAACCCACCAATAATGGCAGTCCAAACGGCCATCATCATAGCAATGACTGGTGACATATCTTGTGCCAGCGCGACGTTAAATCCAATAACACTGAAAGCCGCAAGTCCAATGGCATCAAAGAGTTTGAGCGCATTATCAATCTTATGGTACAGATGAAAGAATATCTGTAAAACAAGCGAGGTGACAGTAATCACGATAATATAGTTGAGATCGGTCATCCAAAATAGCGGATGGCGATCAAGTGCCATGTCACGTAGTGTACCGCCACCAATGGCGTTGACCATTGATACCAATATACAGCCTGCAATATCAAAGCCTTTGTGCTGCGCCAGCAAAGTGCCGGCGATAGCGCAAGCAATGACGCCAACCATATCTAAGAGATATAGCAAAATATCAGGAAAGATAAAATTGTTCATCATTGCTATCTGCTAGCCTCAACCATCTTTCGCAAATAATATCAGCCCGAGCATAATCAGCCCGATACCGACCAATCCCAAGGCAGAAGGTACGGCATTATTAAGCAATAATATGCCACCGATTAACGCAAATATCACCTCACTGGCTTGGGTAGAGTCGACCCCAGCCACCTCACTAGAAGTAACCGCTTTTTCACGCGCATATAAGAATATACTCGTCGCTGCCACCCCTGCCAGTATAGCCACTAGCAAGGTGTTAAAGATTTGGGCAGTATCGGGTTGCTCAGGGCGCACTATCACGCCTAAAATAAGCCAAAATGGCAAACTACCGAGGGTCATGAGCCATACTTTATTAAAGGCATTTTGCAGTAGTGTGGTTTCGATAGCAGGAATGCGAGCGATGAGGTTTTGTAAGGCGGATGTCGGCTCAGCTATAGCTGCATTGGTTTCACTGTTAACGTCGTTAGCATTGGTGTTAGCTGTATCATAGCTGGCGGCAGGTAAATCGTAAGCTTCTGATATGAGCGGTTGGCTATGATCGTCGATACTGTTTTTATGAGCAGCATTTTTATGAGCCGCATTTTCTCTCGCCTGTTGTTGCTCGGCGCTATGCTTACGGGAGTTGTGAGACACTTGCCAAACCAGCTGATTACCGATTGGATAACTAAAAGCAGCAACCAGCGCAGGCAGTGCACCATATAGTATCATATCTCTCATTGGTACAGTATTGGCATCAGCTAGAGCAGAAGCACGTAAACCCTCGCTGAGGTTGACCAATACCACCCCAATAAAGACTAGAAAAGCATAAATAATGAACTTTTTGTCGAAGCGTTGCCCAAATGCCAGTAATACCAATAAACTGGTAACCACGGTAAACATAAAGGTCGCGGCGACTACCCAGCCTGCAACATGGTCACCAGCATAACAAATTCCGGTATAAAATACCCCAAAACCGATACTGCCGGTGACACACCAAAAGCCCCAGTGTTGCCGAAAAATAGTCGTCAACTCTTTGATACGACCAAAGCCATGCTGCATGGTGATAATGACGGTAATGATGAGCCACATAAAAATGTAGCGCAGGCTCGCTGACCAAAACCAATGACCACCGGCGTCACTCATGAGCTCATTTAAAATAAAGGTGGAGCTAAAAAATGCGCCCGCCAATAAGCCCAATAAAATTAATTTGACCATCCCTGTGTCCTTACCGTCAGCTTGCGATTTGTTTGTTTCGTTTTTTCAAATGGTTGGTGCAGACTATCTGATTTTTTTATTTTAGAGTTTTGATTGTTTATTTACCCTTGGCATCCGCCCAAATGATTTTGTGCAGTTGCAACTGAAAACGTACCGGTAGGGCATCGGCCAGTATCCATTCAGCCAGTTCACGCGCCAGTACGGGTACATCGGAGATGCTCATCTCTTTACTAGCATCTGCATCGATATCGTCCGCGACATTGAACATCGGTGAAAACCAAACTGTACCGACCAATTCATTGAGATTATGCTCAATCAGTTTTGTCTTCGACCAGTCATAATCTTCGCGGTTCATAATGACAAATTTAATTTGGTCATGTTGAGTCAAATAATCCAAATTCGACCAAAGATTTTTATCGGCTTCACCTGAGCTTGGGGTTTTAAGATCCATGACTTTACTGACCGCTGTCGGTACGTTTTCGACCGTGAGCGCGCCTGCCGTTTCAAGCGAAATCTCATAACCATCGTTTAGTAGACGCTTCATCAACTCGATAGCATTTGGCTGTGCTAAAGGTTCGCCACCTGTGAGGCAGATGCGCTTACAGGGAAAACTTGCGATGGTTGCCATGATGGTCTCAAGCGACTGCCGCTCGCCACCGCTAAAAGCATATTCAGTATCGCAGTAGACACAGCGTAGCGGACAAC
This sequence comes from Psychrobacter sp. FME6, assembly GCF_014861365.1. Classification (GTDB taxonomy): domain Bacteria; phylum Pseudomonadota; class Gammaproteobacteria; order Pseudomonadales; family Moraxellaceae; genus Psychrobacter. Next base: position 29,973 of record NZ_RRYW01000004.1, on the reverse strand, counting down.
CAGTCAAGCGCACAAATATCGTCGGCAAGCCTGAGGTAAGCGCTTCGCCTTGTAGGGAATAAAAGATCTCAGTCAAACGTAACCCTGCTTCAGGGTCAGTGACAGGAATGGCCGCGCTGCGTAAAGATAACTCACTCATAATATTTCAAATACAGTTAGAAGATTGATAATGCGAACAAGCATATATCAAATAAAAGACAGTGTGATGGTATGAATAGCGCGAAGGCTAAGCGATACGAAAAGATGCGAAAATAAAAAAGTGAATTATAACGTAATGTCTGTTATTAAGCTGCTATTAAGCGACAAAAAAGACGCTGGAATAAACCCCAGCATCTTATTTTCTTACCATGATTAGGGGGCGTCCCCAATGTTTTCAAAATGAAGACACGCCCTCGCGTCACTATGAAGTGTTTAGTCTAAACGTAGTAGCTCATTAACTGCAGTTTTCGCACGCGTTTGCGCATCAACTTTTTTCACAATAATAGCAGCATACAAGCTATGGGTGCCATCTTTTGAAGGTAAAGTACCAGGAACGACGACTGAACCAGCTGGTACACGGCCGCGATGAATTTCGCCTGTTTCGCGGTCATAAATACGGGTTGATTGGCCGATATAGACACCCATGGAGATGACTGCACCTTCTTCGACGATAACGCCTTCAACGATTTCAGAGCGCGCGCCGATGAAGCAGTTGTCTTCGATAATCGTCGGGTTGGCTTGTAGCGGCTCTAAAACACCGCCGATACCAACACCACCTGATAAATGGACGTTTTTACCGATTTGAGCGCACGAACCAACCGTTGCCCACGTATCTACCATGGCACCTTGATCAATATAAGCACCGATATTGACATACGACGGCATCAATACTGCGCCTGCTGCAATGTATGAGCCTTTACGAGCCACAGCTGGTGGTACAACACGTACGCCGGCTTCTTTAAATTGCGCTTCAGTCCAGTCAGCAAACTTAGTCGGTACTTTGTCATAAAATTGCAGGTGTTCGCCAGCTGCTTGTACGTAATTGTCGTTTAAACGGAACGATAGTAATACCGCTTTTTTTGCCCACTGGTTGACGACCCATTCGCCATCCTTTTTTTCCGCAACACGTAAGCGACCGTTATCGAGTTGCTCAAGCACTTGCTCGATGGCATCACGAATATCTGGCGGCATGGTAGAGGGGCTATATTCATTGCGGCTTTCAAAGGCTTGTTCGATGATTTGTTGTAATGACATAAAACCTCCTAAAATTGATGAAAAAAATAAATAAATGAGAGGTAAGTAAATATAAATATTATAATTAATTAACTGATATCGTCTAAACTAAAAAATGGCCTGCCGTATTATTGTCGCTAATTTAGCGGTTTTTAGCAAACAAGTTCAGTACGAACATCAGTGCAGGTGTTAATGGTCAGAGGTATTACTATCAAGCCACTCTAAGATATCTTGATAAACTACCTTGTTGTTTTTTTCATGCAGCGGTTCATGGCGCATATGAGGGTAGAGCTGTACAGATACTTGATTAAAATGTTGTTTGTCTAAACGGCTGGCAATTTTGCGAATGCCACGGCCCATATCACCAATGGGGTCATTTTCGCCACTGAGCAATAACATTGGAAAGTCTTTAGCAATCGTCGTCGCCCAGTTTTTATTCAACCCCGCTTCCATTAGAGTGAACAAGGTCATAAAGCCGTTATTGGTAAAATCAAAACCGGTCAATGGATCGGCTTCATAGGCTTCGATAGCAGCAGGGTTTTCATTAATCCAAGCAAACGGTGAGGAAGAAATACGATTATCAAGTTTGCTGTTAAGTACTTTATTCATCACATTAGCAAATAAAGCATTTGGCTTTTTAGGCGCAGCTTTTGCCAATAGTTTATTAACGGGCAGCAATACTTTGGTCAATGGATTGGCGTCTGCCGTACCCATTAGGATGGCACCTGTAAAGTTGCGTGCATGGTGTTTGAGTACGTTGCGTACAATAAACGAGCCCATAGAATGGCCCATCACAAAATGCGGCACATTTGGATGGCGCTCCTTTAAACTGTCTGCCATCACGATGACGTCTTTTAATAACGACTGTACCGGATGCTCTTCGCCAAAAAATCCAAAGTCATCTTCTGATTTAATGGTCTTTCCATGACCCAGCTGATCATAAGTGGCTACGGCGATACCATTATCAGCTAAAAACTGCGCAAAGTCTGCATAGCGGCCGCTGTGCTCCGCCATACCATGTACGATGAGTAAGGTAGCCGTAATAGCTGTTTCATTGTCACTTGGTTCAAAAAAAGTATGATGTAGATAATGGGTATTGTCAGATGAGGTGATTTGTTCAGCAGTGCTCATAAGCGATTCCTAGTAATATTAGTGATAATGTTGATTTTTATAAAAAAGTGCGAAAAAACGGTTTTGAAAAAACCATTTCAAAAAGATTAAAGACAACTAACATTAAAGACAACTATAGTCGAACTCAGGTGAATTCGACTATAGAGTTTATAATTTATCTGTCATATGACTCTACATAGAGTCCGTTATTTATTTTGCTGGACGCTGATAAATCGTTTTGCCTTCTTTGATGGTCGTTACCACGTTAATATCCTTTAGCTTATTCGGTGCTATGGTCAATGGATTGGCGTCTAATATCACCAAGTCAGCCAATTTACCTTGGGTTAAGGTGCCTTTGCTGTCCTCTTCATAATACTCATAAGCGGCGTTGGTGGTAATGGCTTTTAACGCTTGATAGGGGCTGGCACGTTGGTCTTTACCAATGATTTTGCCAGAACGCGACGTACGATTGACCGCTGACCAAACGGTAAATAAAGGGTCAACTGGCGTCACCGTATCATCAGAATGATTGGTGTATTTCAGGCCCATTTTATCAGCAGTGGCTATCGGGCTTGAGAAGTTAGCGCGTTTTTCGCCTAAATTTTCGACATGGACGTCACCCCAAAAATACGTATGATTGGTAAAGAACGAAGGCATCATATTATATTTTTTGAAAGCTTGTAGCTGATCGGGACGCGCAAATTGGGCATGGATAGGCACAGTGCGGCGATCCTTATCAGCGGCTTGACCGGTTTTCTTCACCGCGTATTCGTGCGCTTTGATAATCATATCGGTCGCGCCATCGCCGTTATTATGAATAAATAATTGATTGTCGCGGGCGTAAGCTTTGACAAACATCTCATTGAGCGCATCTTGGCTGACACTAGGTAGACCGCGGCAGTCCTTTTCACAGTCTGGCACTGGGGTAATATAAGGTTGACTAAAATAAGCGGTTTTACCTTGCGGCGAGCCATCGGCAACGATTTTAGTGCCTTGCACTTTAAAGCCGTTTTGATAGGTCTTCCACACAAAATCTTTATCGGCTAAGTTTTCATCTAAATCACTGACGCCCGCAAGCGCGACCAAATCTATTTTAAGCTTACCTGCATCGGATTGCTTTTGGAAAAACTCAATAGTGTTACGTGCTGTGGAGCCATTATGAGCAGTTGTTAAACCATTTTCGGCATAATAATCTTGCGTTTTTTCAAAGAATTTGGCTTGATTGGGCTCTAATACCTCGAGCATATGGCGCACAAAAGGATACATGGCGGTTTCTTGTACCAGACCATTGAGTTCGCTAGAGCCTTTGACGCGTGCAATATTACCGCCCTCTGGGTTTTTACTGTCGGCAGTGACCTCCATTGCTGCTAGGCCTTTACTGTTCGCCACGCCCATATGGCCACTGGTATGCTGTAGGTAAACAGGGTTATTAGGCAAGGCTTTATCGATTTCACCCTTGGTTGGATGGCGCTGTTCTGTTAATTGGCTTTCGTCATAACCCCAACCGTATATCCACTCGCCATCAGCGATATTATTGTCTTTTTTATAGGCTTTTAGTGCGGCTAGCATTTTATCGATGCTATCGACTTTGCCAACGGGAGGCGGGTTTAAATTGACTTGTCCCATGGTATTCGACACCATATCAAAATGGCTGTGCGGATCGATAAAGCCTGGTAGCAATGTCTTGTCGTTCAAATTGACTTGTGCGGCGTTGTTATATTTTGATTGAGCAGTATCTAGAGTACCAACGTAAGCGATTTTACCCGCTTGAGTGACCAATGCTTCTGCCATTTGTGGATTATCACCCTCCATGGTGATGATATTGCCATTGTAATAAACTGTCGCTGAGGAATCGCCGGTTTGTGAGGTTGGTTGATTGACTGTGGCTGAGGTGGCAGTTGGTGAAGTGGCGCAGCCCATAATGCTCGCTAGTCCAAGGCTTAGTAAAGTTGGCTTGATTATTGTGCTTATCGTCATCGTGCTATCCTCAAAGATCATTTAATAAATTTATATATTCAAATAGATATTATGACCAATTTAACGGCAAAGCCCTATACGGTCAAACGTATTTGTGTAGTTGTCTGCTTTGTGTAAGCGGCTCTATAACAAAATCGTTACCTAATGCTCAAATAATAGGCTTATAGGAATGGATAACCCAGCTATGAAAAACCAGCTATGAAAAACCAGCTATGAAAAAACTGTTATTAGCAGGAGCGGGGCATGCTCATATTGGCTTGTTACGCCGCCTTAGTAATGAGCGCGCAGACGATGCAATATTTATCAATACTGATGTTACTTTGATAACAGAGCAGCCACAGACGATTTATTCAGGTATGTTGCCTGGTTGGATGGCGGGACATTATCAACTCGATGATATCTGTATTGATGTAAAGTCGCTTTGTTTGCGAGCAGGTGTGCGCTTTGTTCAACGTCCGATAGTGAAAGTGGATGCTACTTCTCGCACAGTCATCACCAGTGGCAACAAACCATGCGGTGCTGGCTATGGTTGTTATTATAACTATGATTATGACGTGCTGTCCTTAAATACGGGCGCTGACACCAATCTAGACTGGTTAGAGACCAACAAGCGTCATCGTTTTGACAAAGAAATCGCTGATAAAGAGGGCATTGATAAAGAAAGCACTGATAAAGAGAATATTTATAAACAGACCTCCGATACAAAAGGTGTTATTGCTATCAGGCCGTTACATTACTTTGCGCGGCAGTGGCAACAAATCATTGCGGCGGCAAAGCAAACAACCCATTACCGACTGGCTATCGTTGGTGCTGGCGCTGCGGCGATGGAATTAGTGATGGCAGCGCAGGTTATATTGCAGCAGATTCACCCCAGTCACCAAGCCTATTTGGTCTGCGGTGAGCATTTATTGTCTGGATTTGATAATCGTTTTAGAAAGCGTGTCATTGGTCAGCTTAAACGCCATGATATTGAAGTCGTTTTTGCAAGAGCCATCGGCTTTGCTGAAGGGCGGTTGCTGCTGTCAGACTCATCATCAACTTCCTCGTTTGAGCATTCTTCACAGCAATCATCACAGACGTCTTTGCCAGTTGATGCTGTCATTGCTGCTACTGGTGTCACAGGATCAGCATGGACAGCGCATACCGATATTGCAACCATAGACAATGGGTTTATAGCGGTCAATCGTGTGCAGCAGAGTACCTCGCACCCTAACGTATTTGCCGTTGGCGATGTATGTACGCGTGTTGATCAAGATATGGCGCACTCTGGCGTGCATGCCGTGTTTGGCGGTATTGTAGAAGCTGATAATCTATTGGCATATTTGGCAGATGAGCCCCTGCAAAGCTATGAGCCATTGCAAAGCTATGAGCCAAAAAAGCGTACGTTATATTTACTCTCTTGCGGCGATAAGTACGCCATCGGCAGTTGGGGTAAGTATAGTTTACAAGGTCGATGGGTTTGGACTCTCAAACGATACATTGATAAGCGCTTTATCAATGCCAAATAAAAGCGATATAATCAAATATTATTGATTAGATAAACTTTAATATGGTTATATATTAATAAGACAGCAGGTATAAAGTCATCCTTCTTATCTTTTAAGACGTACTATAAAAATTGGCTCTTAAACCAACTGGGTTCTATACTTTTATGAAATCTACCATTGAATTACTCGAGTTCACCGATTTTCCTGCGATCAAACGTCGCGAATTGACGGTATTACAAGTTAATATGGGCTACTTATGTAATATGTCCTGCGTGCATTGTCACGTGGCGGCTAGCCCTTATCGCACAGAGATGATGTCGCGTGAATTGGTTGAGCTGATACCAAAAGTGCTACAGGCACAAGGTATTCATACGCTGGATTTGACTGGCGGCGCACCTGAGATGCACGAAGATTTTAAGTATTTGGTTAAAGCGGCGCGGGCATTAGGTGTCAAAGTGATCGATCGCTGCAATTTAACGATTTTAATGGAAGATGGGTTTGAGGGTTTGGCCCAGTTCTTAGCAGATAACCAAGTAGAAATTATTGCTTCTTTGCCGTGTTATTCGCTCAAAAACGTGGATAAGCAGCGCGGCAAAGGTGCCTTTGATGACAGTATTTTAGGGCTACATAAGCTCAATGCGCTGGGTTATGGTAAGTCTGGCTCAAATCTCACTCTAAACCTCGTCTATAACCCACAAGGCGCTACGTTACCACCTGATCAGCAGCAATTAGAAGCAGATTATAAGCACGAGCTAAAACAACATTTCGATATTGAGTTCAATCAATTGTTTGCATTAACTAATATGCCCATTCAGCGTTTTGGCGCGGTACTATTAGCCAAAAATGAGTTTCATCCGTACATGGATTTGCTCAAAGCGAGCTATGAGGCTGAGAATTTAAAAGAGGTGATGTGCCGTGAGACGATAAGTGTCAATTGGTTGGGTGAATTGTTCGATTGCGATTTTAATCAGCAACTAGAGATGCCAGTGCCCAATAAGTCGCGCCGTCATTTACGAGACTTACTGACTCAGCATCCTAGTGGTGACGATATCGCTATCGGTGATCATTGCTATGGTTGTACAGCGGGCCAAGGTAGCAGTTGTGGTGGCTCCTTAGAAGAAAAAGATAGCGTTATTTAAGATGAAGGTTATTTCTACTATTTCGATCATTATTCCCATACTTAATGAGGCAGATAACCTACCTCGTTTGTTTGAAAATATTGCCAGCCTAACCCCGTTACCAACGCAAATATTATTAGTAGATGGTGGCTCGGCAGACGGCTCAATGGGAGTTGCTCAGGCGCTGATGGATACCGTGTCTAACAGTAAACAGTCAACCATTAGCGGGCAAGTTATCGAGTCGACTGCTGGTCGAGCTACCCAGATGAATGCGGGCGCAGTGTTGGCGACTGGCGATATATTATTATTCTTGCATGCCGATACGCAACTACCAAAAACTGCTATCTATGAGATTGTCCAATCCGCATCAAAAGCAGAGTGGGGTCGTTTCGATGTTCGGTTAGACAGCGATGACCCGATGCTATGGCTAGTCAGTCAGATGATGAATGGGCGCTCAAGAGTGACAGGTATTGCTACTGGTGATCAAGCAATTTTTGTAAAAAAGTCTCTATTTGAACAGATCGGTGGTTACCCTAATCAGCCGTTGATGGAGGATATTGAGCTGTGCAAACACCTTAAAAGTATCGCAAAACCGCTTTGCTTAAAGCACAAAGTAAGCACTTCGCCGCGACGATGGCAGCGGCATGGCACATGGCGGACAATACGGTTGATGTGGCATCTGCGTTTTGACTATTGGCGCGGGGTATCGGCTGAAAGCATTAAGCAGCGTTATGATAAAAGTTAAGATCACTTCAATCATTTAAATATAGGCAGTTCTAAATAGAATCGATACGATTGTAATAAAATAAATAGCACTCGTATCGGTTTTAAAGTGAATCAGCTATATCAAAAAGAACCATTATGCCTGTAGATAAGCAACTTAAAAGTAATGACTCAACGCTAATTATCATCTTTGCCAAATTCCCAGCTGAGGGCATGGCAAAAACACGTTTGCAGCCGGCTCTTGGTATTGCAGGGGCGGCGATGATGGCGCGCAAGTTACTAATACATAGCATTGAGCAAGCGATAGCGACTGGCTATAACGTTGAGCTATGTGTCAGTCCAGCACCGTCTGATCCTTGCTGGCAGACGCTTGAGCTATCCGAGTCATTGCGATGGTCAGCGCAGGTTGGAGGCGAATTGGGTATTCGTATGTTTACTGCCAGTCAGCAAGCGTTAGTTAAGTTTGATAATGTACTGTTGATGGGGGCTGATTGCCCTAGTCTGAGTGCCACCAAACTAAAACAAGCCGCGCAGCAATTAGAGCCGCACGATGCTGTGATGATTCCCGCTTTAGATGGGGGGTATGTGCTGTTTGGGTTTAAACGAGAGCAGGCGAGTTTGTTTTCAGATATTGAATGGAGCACCGCGAGCGTCGCATCGATCACTCAGCAGCGCATCGCTGCCTTAAACTGGTCGTTAGCTTTATTAGAGCCGCTACCCGACATCGATGAACCAGCGGATTTGGCGCATTTACCAGTGGGTTGGCTTGATTGCTTATAGCAAAAGTAATAAAAAAACTGTAGCAAACGAACGATTATACCAAACCACTTTAGCAGTAAATTACGGCAATAAAGCTGCCAGTCTGGTTTTAACCTCATCACTCATGGCATCAATAGGTGTAACCAGCGCTTGAGCTAGGGCATTATGAGCGATTGATTTAGGCTGCTCAACAGCGAGTAGAGTGACAGCGTGTTTAATTACCTGCTGCGCGTTTTTCGCATTTTTCATCAAATTCTGAATCGCATAATCGGCGCTAACTGCTTCCTCAGTAGGATGCCAACAATCGAAATCTGTCACTAGCGCTAGCGTGGCATAAGCAATACTAGCTTCACGCGCCAGCTTGGCCTCTGGCATATTAGTCATACCGATGATATCCGCTTGCATTTGACGATACCAATGCGACTCAGCACGCGTGGAGAACTGAGGCCCTTCTATACAAATATAAGTCGCTGTGGCATGACAGTTTCCCTCATTAATAGTCGCTTTATCATAAGCGCGCTGTAATATCTTGCCAACCGCAGGGCACAACGGATCAGCCATAGAAACATGAGCCACTGCGCCATCACCGAAGAACGTAGTAGCTCTATGTTTGGTCATATCTATCATTTGATCGGGGACGACCATATCTAACGGCTTAAGTTGCTCTCGTAGAGAGCCAACCGCCGATACCGAGATAATATAGCGCACTCCCAAATTTTTAAGCGCATAAATATTGGCACGGTAAGGCACCTCTGATGGCGTAAGTTTATGACCTTGACCGTGACGCGTTAGAAAGGCGACGCTCACGCCATCGAGATCTCCTAATACGATATCATCGGACGGCATCCCATAAGGCGTCGATACTTTCACATTACGCTTGTTGGTTAGTGCTTCCATCTGATAGAGACCGCTACCACCAATAATAGCGATGTCAGCAGATAAGTGCTCGGTATCTTCTACTACTGTTGAGATCATAGTGATTTCCAAATGAGTGTGTGAAGGAAAGATTAGTCTGTTGAATACTAAATTTGGAGTTCAAACATAGCCATTAGCGTTTACTGACTCTCTTATACAATCCTTGAGCCAGCGCTTTAACCATCATCGCCTGACTTTGCACAAAGCCATTATATTTAGGCAAATCATCGTCGATGTCTTCGACGCGGCGATTATAAAACAGATGCATGGACGGCTCAGGTAGTGCGGTGACGTCAGGGTAATTCGATGTCGGTACTAACATGAGAGTACCACCAACTGCCATTTCTATACTGGGTTTATTACAGCGAGTACAAAGCCCACGACTGATATTGGGCGGCAGTTTCCAACGGCGAAATTTGGTTCTAATCAGGTTTAATTGACTCACATCAGACTTTAGCAATACCGTCACATCGTTATAAGCTTGGCCTGTATATTCTTGGCAAATCGTGCAGTGACAGATAAAGCGGCCGACAGGCTTAGCATTAATAGTATAAGTATTGCTATAACAGGAGCAAGAGCCTTCCTGTGGGGTAAATTCGCTGCTCATTGGTCAATCCTTATGTGATAAAAAAAGGGTGCGAGAGTTATTGCTATTTTTATTTTTAAACTAAGGCTTAAAAATATAGCATTATCTTAACTTCATAGTGTAACCGTTTTACGTAGAAAAAATAATGAGTTAAGGTTTAGAGAAAAAAGCTTATGAAAGCTAGGGGCTGTATAGAATTCAGCTAAGGAACTGACAGAGACTATTTTTTAGGCAATTCGACGCCAAAAATAGTAAGTTTAGTTATTCTAAGCGCGATATTTTTGGCTATGAAGTGGCAAAAAATAGTCCTGTTCCTTCGGACTGATGCTAAAATCGCCCCAGACGTTGTTGTAAATCTAGCTAAGGTCTCGACATTACCTTCGATTTACGCCTAGTCTGGAATTATTTTAGCGATCAGCAGTCCTAATAGATGAATTCTATACAGCCCCTAATAATAAATAAAAAGGAGACCTATTTAGGTCTCCTTTTTGTTTACTATTAGCAATAAACTGACGTAATCAATTCGATACTAACAGCCCAATTTACCTTCAGCCTCAAGCGCTTTTTTACTACGAATAGGCGCTGGGCAATCCTCACCGTAGTATTGACGATCGGCAAAGTAGCTTGAACGTACCATAGGGCCGGCCCAAACGTTAAAGAAACCAATCTTTTTACCATAATCCATATAGCGCTGAAACTCGTCTGGATGCACATAACGGTCAACTGGGGCATGGTTCTTACTTGGCTGCAGATATTGTCCAATCGTAATCATATCTACATTATGCGCTTTTAAGTCATCGAGCAATGCATAAATCTCTTCTTCAGTTTCGCCCAGTCCGACCATAAAGCCGCATTTGGTAGCGATATCAGGACGACGCTCTTTATACAGCTTTAGCAGGTCTAACGAATGCTGATAATCAGAACCGGGGCGGAAGGCTTTATAAAGACGCGGCACCGTCTCGATATTGTGGTTAAACACATCCGGTGCGGTTTCAGTCAATAAGTCCAAGGCAACATCCATACGACCGCGGAAATCGGGCACTAGGATTTCGATCAAGCAATTAGGACTAAGCGCGCGTGATTCGTTAAGGACTTCAACGAAGTGATTGGCACCACCGTCTTTTAGGTCGTCACGGTCAACCGAGGTAATAACCGCATATTTTAATTCTAACCCTAAGATGGTCTCAGCGGTATGGCGCGGCTCATCCTTATCTAACTCATTGGGGCGACCATGACCGACATCACAGAACGGACAGCGACGGGTACAGATATCGCCCATAATCATAAAGGTGGCGGTGCCATCGCTAAAGCACTGCGCTAGGTTAGGGCAAGCGGCCTCTTCACAGACGGTATAGAGTTTTTGCTCGCGTAGTTTGGCTTTGATGCGTGCCACTTCAGCAGGTGAGGACAGCTTAACCCGAATCCAATCTGGCTTTTTCTTCGCCTCGACTGTCGGGATCACTTTAATTGGGATACGGGCAACTTTGTCATAGCCACGTAGTTTTTCACCTTGAATGGCTTTTTTAGGTCTTACTCTAGCAGCAGGAGTATGTGTTTGTACGGCAGTTGTCATAATTATATTGTCTCTTAGCTCTTTGTATTATAAGGGTTTACGGGATTGTTAGAATGTTTTAGAAGTGGCGTTATTATAGCAGATATTGATTTGTTGGTTGCTTAGGCGTTTGTTTTAACTCGTATGCTTAAGACTACTACGATTCGTCTATTTACCATAGTTTTAAATATCTATATCGATATTCAATTCATTCAGGATTTCTATGGCGGCACGAAACGCTTCTTGGGTGGCAGGTGCGCCGCAGTATGGCAGGCTATGCATCAATACTTCTCGAATCTCAGCGACACTTGCGCCATTATTGATCGCGCCTCGGATATGACCTTTTAGCTCGTTCGGGCTTTTTTGAGCAATTAAAAAAGCAATGGTGATTAATGAGCGGTATTTGCGCGGCAATACCGAGTCATCTTGCCAGGTGCTGCCCCAAGCATGTTCAATGATCCACTCTTGTAATGGCTGGGTGAATCCGGTCGCCCCATCGAGCGAGCGTGTTACGTGTTGTTCGCCCATGACCTCGGTGCGCACCTTTAGGCCATTGTCGTAATTGGCGTTATTCTTCATATTTCTGTCATCCTTGTTGTATCGTCATCCTTGGTATTTACACCTTTAGCGTTTGCTGATAGCTGATAAAAGCTATCTTATACAGCCGAATCATCAAGATGATATTTTCTAAAATAATATCTTACAAAAGAGTATAGCAGTCACGCGGCATTTATTTAACCATAAATCAGATAATACTTGACCACAACGACAAGTTAAGTATCGATGGTTAAAAGGCGTTCAATGGTATTATTGATGGGACCATTTTTATAATAAATGTCCAATATGGCCTTATTATGCGTCTTTTAAGGGCTGAGCCATTAACATTTAGAGTGATTTAAGCTATGATTGCATGGATAATTATTCCATCTAGCACATAGGCGCAGGCTGTCATGCTGACTACCCACGTAATGTGCTAAACCCCAACTGACGAGGACGACTATTGTGTTAGAAGCTTATCGTAAACATGTCGAAGAACGTGCTGAGCTAGGAACTGTACCGCTACCACTGAATGAAAAACAAGTAGCAGAGTTGGTTGAACTATTAAAAACCCCACCAGCAGGCGAAGATGAGTTCTTGATGAACTTACTAGAAAACCGTATTCCTGCTGGCGTTGACCAAGCAGCTTACGTTAAAGCAGCATTTTTAGCGGCTATCCTAAAAGGTGAGGCATCATCGCCGCTTATCAATAAGAAAAAAGCGGTTGAAATCCTAGGCACCATGCAAGGTGGCTATAACGTTCAGCCATTGGTTGCCGCTCTTGATGATGCAGATGTCGCACAAGACGCCGCTGAAGCATTGAAAAAGACCTTGCTGGTATTTGACGCGTTCAATGACGTGACTGAAAAAGCCGAAGCCGGTAACGACATCGCTAAAGAAGTGGTGCAATCTTGGGCAGATGCTGAATGGTTCTTAAACCGTAAAGAGGTTCCTAAAAAGTCAACTTATACTACTTTTAAAGTCACTGGCGAAACCAATACCGATGACTTGTCTCCTGCGCAAGACGCGTGGAGCCGCCCAGATATCCCATTGCATTCATTGGCCATGCACAAAAACTCTCGCGACGGTATCACTGCTGATGATGAGGGTGTTGTCGGTCCAATGAAGCAGATCGAAGAGCTTAAGAAAAAAGGCCATCAATTGGCTTATGTTGGTGACGTCGTAGGGACTGGCTCTAGCCGTAAGTCTGCGACCAACTCAGTGTTGTGGTTAATGGGCGAAGATATCCCTAACGTGCCAAACAAACGTGGCGGTGGTCTAGTATTAGGTAATAACATCGCTCCTATTTTCTTCAATACCATGGAAGACTCTGGCGCCTTACCAATCGAAAAAGTCGCGGTTGATAACCTAAACATGGGTGATGTGTTTGACATCTATCCGTATGAAGGCAAAATCACTAAGCATGACTCTGACGAAGTTATCTCTGAGTTTAAACTGAACTCACCAACCTTGCTTGATGAAGTTCGTGCAGGCGGCCGTATTCCACTAATTGTGGGTCGTGGCCTAACCAACCGTGCTCGTGAGTATATGGGTCTTGGTCATTCAGATATCTTTGCTAAACCAGAAGAGCCAGTCGATACCGGCAAAGGCTTTACCTTAGCACAAAAAATGGTCGGTAAAGCTTGTGGTCTAGACGGCGTCCGTGCTGGCATGTACTGCGAACCAAAAATGACCACAGTCGGCTCGCAAGATACTACAGGTCCGATGACTCGTGATGAGCTAAAAGACTTGGCCTGCCTAGGTTTCCAAGCTGATCTAGTGATGCAGTCATTCTGTCATACCGCCGCTTATCCAAAGCCAGTTGACGTTGAGACTCAGCATACGCTACCTGACTTTATCATGAACCGTGGCGGTGTGAGCTTACGTCCAGGTGACGGAATCATTCACTCATGGTTGAACCGTATGCTCCTTCCAGATACCGTTGGTACTGGTGGTGACTCACATACGCGTTTCCCAATGGGTATTTCGTTCCCAGCCGGTTCTGGTTTGGTCGCATTCGCAGCAGCAACTGGTGTGATGCCACTGGATATGCCTGAGTCTGTCCGTGTGCGCTTCGTTGGCGAACGCCAAGCGGGTATTACTTTACGTGACCTTGTACACGCTATTCCTTATCAAGCGATCAAAGATGGCCTATTAACTGTTGATAAGAAAGGCAAAATCAACGAATTCAATGGTCGTATTCTTGAAATCGAAGGTCTAGAAGACTTAACCGCTGAGCAAGCGTTTGAATTGTCTGATGCGTCAGCTGAGCGTAGTGCTGCTGGTTGTACCATCACGCTATCTGAAGCATCAGTGACTGAGTACTTAAACTCAAACATCACGCTACTTAAATGGATGATCTCAGAAGGCTATGGCGATGCACGTACGATCAGCCGTCGTATCGAGCAGATGCAAGAGTGGTTGGCGAATCCAAGCCTCATGCGTGCTGACGAAGATGCAGAATATGCAATCGATATGACCATCGATATGTCAGAGATCAAAGAGCCGATCCTTTGCTGCCCGAACGATCCAGATGATGCTAAAACATTGGCTGACGTCGCTGGTGATACCATTGATGAAGTATTCATTGGTTCGTGCATGACCAACATCGGTCATTTCCGTGCCGCTGGTAAATTGCTACAAGACGTCCCAGCAGGAAGCCTAAAAACTCGTCTATGGATTGCGCCACCAACGAAAATGGATGCGCGTCAGTTGATGGAAGAAGGTTATTACAACATTTATGCGCAAGCCGGTGCTCGTACTGAGATGCCAGGTTGTTCATTATGTATGGGTAACCAAGCGCGTATCGCACCGAACTCTACTGCGGTATCGACGTCTACGCGTAACTTCCCGAACCGTCTTGGTCAAGGCGCTAACGTATACTTGGCTTCTGCAGAGCTTGCAGCAGTCGCAGCGGTACTAGGTAAATTGCCTACCAATGACGAATATCAGCAGTACGCTGGTATGCTCAATAGCATGGGTGATGAAGTCTATCAATACATGAACTTTGACCGTATGGAAGAGTATACGGAAGAAGCAGATAAAATTAACGTGGCTCAGTTGACCTAGTTTTTATTCTCAACAACGTTTAATGAATTAAGAAAACAGAAAACCCCGTATCGTTATGATGCGGGGTTTTTTTAAATAACTAACTTCAATACGCCCTAGTTCTAAATAAAATTGATACGTTAATAATCCCGTGCTACTGATGCTGATTTTTCTTGCTTGAGGATCGCCAGCGTGACAGAGGCTGCGAAAAATTTACTCCAGTAGCGCTTGTATTGGTTTTAAAGTAAATCAACTATAGCTGGCTTTATACTACCTATTTAATCATGTAAAAATCCATGGGTTTATTAATGAAAGCACCATCAACTCAGTCTAAGATATCAGCACAATCTATAGAAAAAGAGCATGATTTAATAACAGGCTCAGACTTACCCCCGATTTATCAGATAAAAGTAGAGTTGGATCCAACCAATCAACAGCAGATAGAAGTAGGCGACGACATAAAAGGTAGCCTTTGTATCAATACATCTCATCCTATTGACACTCAAGGGGTTTATATTGATTTAAGCTATGATATCGAAAACCATAAGCGGCTAGAAAGTAGAAGAATTAATAGCGTTCATATTCCAACTAATGGACTCAGTGCAGGTAATCATTCCATGGAGTTTTCTATCGCTTTAATGGATAAAGAAAGCAATAGCGATATAATACCGATTAGCTACCACGGTGAGTTATTTGATATAAACTGGTCGATCAATGTGAGAGTCGATATTGCTCATGGCTTAGATATAAAAACTAAGCAGCCTTTGGTAGTGATCAGTAGAAAAGCACGTGAGCTTAGACAAACGGAGCCAAGCGCCAATCTTAACCCATCTAATTTTATAGAGGCTTTTATATTCGCTATTGTTTTTTTTATCATCCTTGGAACTATGTCATTACTTGTGAGTAGTAACAAAAATACGCCATGGCCGTTTTATGTGTTTATCGCTGTATTTACCTTACTAGCGGCACGAATACTAAAAAATGCAGTACCAAGAATTTGGCAACGTCGAAAGTTGGGTCAAGTTTTCATCGAAGTCAGTGATGATCAACAAAAAGAGCAGATAAAAGGCCAGATAAATATCATACCTGAGAAAAGTTTGGTATTAGATCAAGTAGAAGTTATTCTACAGCGTATAGAGGAAGTTGAAGTATTTATCAATGAAAAAAGTAAATTACTATATTTTGCCAAAGATATAGCGCCATATAAGATAGATGAAGCGATACCCTTGAATAAACTACAAACCACATCATTGTCTTTTTCTTTGCCACGAGCCACTGATATGACACCCACATTTAAATTAAAAAACCATCAGCTTTCTTGGTCTATTAAGGTTAAAGTAAAAAACCATGATATTGCTTTTGAGGGTCAGCAGGCTATAGAGATTACGCTATAGTCGATCCATTATAAAAAACCGTGCTGCTGGGATAAGAGTTGCACCGCATCACAACATCTACTTTATAGAAAAAATAATAGGAGAGGAACATCTCATCACTATCTTTGGCTACAAATCCGGCGCTTTGCGAGATACATATTGAGCTGAGTGAGTCCAGCCTGCGAGTACGACCAGGAGATAAGGTAGCTGGTGAAGTCATTATTCAAGCCCATACTGCGATAGACTCTCGAAATATTTATGTCGATTTGTCCTATCATACCGAAGGTCGTGGTTCAGTAGACAGCAAAGTTATTCAGGAGATTAAGGTTCATAGTGGCAAGCTTGAAGCAGGTACATATTGCTTCGAGTTTTCTTTGGTATTAGCAGATGATGGGGCAGACGATACAATTCCACTGAGTTATGAAGGTCGATATACCACTGTTGTTTGGGCTATAAGTACACGACTAGATATGAAGTGGGCTACAGATATCGGTAATCAACAAAAAATTACCGTTATTTCTCCGCAGCAATCTGCTGTTTGGGTAAATACACTAGACGAAAATATCAATAAAGTGACGCTTTGGCTGCCTATTGTATTTGTGGTTGTTTTCTCAATAGTGCTTATCATAATGTTATCGATTCTGATCTTTGGTGAAGATGTCGAGTGGATTCTCTATGTCCTTACCCTTGTGCCAGCGATAGTAGTTGCTATGGTTGTGTTGGTATTTATACCAGTGATGTGGCAGCAGCGTAAACTTGGTCAAATTCAGCTTAAAATCAAAAACTACCAACCGTCTAGTGGAAAGATAACAGGCGAGCTGAACATAACTCCCCGTAAAGTCTTAACGATAGAACGAGCTCGTATTTCTTTAAGACTTCTAGAGGGTGCTGAAAAAGGTTCGGGGAAAAAAAGCACTTATTCGTACTATAGTAAGGGCATAGATACTTATAAGGTTGATACAAAAATATCTTTAAAGCCATCTCAGACAGAAACGATACCTTTTACGTTGATGTTACCAGAAGATGCGCCGTTACCTTTTACATTTGATCATAACTGGCTTAAGTGGGGGATTAGGGTAAAGATGAAGGGTAATCAGCTTGATTTTGAAAGTGAACGAGGAATTGAAATGGTGCCAAATGCTAATATCAAACCTTGATAAGGTGATATTAGCATTTGGCAGTGCTTCCCAAAATAGTTAAGAAGGGCTATTTACCCTGATAAACTGGCTTACGTTTTTCCATAAATGCGGTAATGCCTTCTTTAAAGTCATCAGTTTTGGCAAGCATCGTTTGCTGATCTACTTCCATATCGAGCGCTTCATTCAGGCCCATATAGGCATGGGTATTAATCATGTGTTTCATTGATGCCAATGCTTTGCCGGGCAGATTGCTTAGGCGAGTAGCCAGCGCCAGTACGCTTGCCTCTAATTCTTCGTTGCTGACCACTTGATTCACCAAGTTTAAGCGTGCCATATCATCCGCTTTTAGCTTATCACCCAGCATCACCATCTCGGTGGTTTTTGCCACACCAATTAGCTGATTAAGCAGATAAATACCACCCGCATCTGGAATCAGCCCAATATTGACAAAGGCTTGCACAAACTTAGCATTATCCGCGGCAATCCGAAAGTCGCAAGTTAGCGCCAAATTCATCCCAGCGCCTGCGACCGCACCCTCTAGTTTGGCAATGATAGGCTTATGAATATTACGCAACTTTAGGCTGATCTCAGCCACTTCGCCGACCATAAAGTTCAGCTTGTTCGATAGCGCCTCGCTTTCCATGCCATTCTCTAACATCTCACCGATATGACCACCGCTTGAGAAGTGGCCACCTGCACCTTGTAATATAATGACGCGAACCTGCTCATCAGTGTCTGCTTTATCAAGCGCATCTACCATGGCGTTCTTGAGTGCGGTGCTAAAGGCGTTAAGCGTTTTTGGGTCGTTCATCGTGATGGTGGCGATATGGTTTTCTGCTTGGTATTCGACGAGAGATTGTGACATAGTTGATATCCTTATTTAGGAGTTAGACGGGATTTCTATATAAAGGTTATTTGTGGAAACTGGCTATTGGTAGGAAATATAACAAATAATGCAATGCCGATTACTATAGCAGTTTAGGTTTATTATAAAAGCGGGTTTTGTGGGCGCTAAAGACACATCTAAACGCTGGCAAGGTTTCTAAATTGCAGTAAGAACCTATATAGTTGATTAACTTATAAAACTTACTATTCAAAATAAGGCTACTAAATAAGGCTGTCAACGGTAAGACAGTTGAATTATGCTAGGACATATCTTATGGGTAGGCTTTAAAAGGTTTATTTTTTTGTAAAAACAAGGAAGTGGTTATGCCAATTATTAATGTGAATAATATCGATATTTATTACGAAGACAGTGCGCCTCATGATAAGCAAAAGCCGGTTATGGTGTTTGCTCATGGTCTGCTATGGAATACGCGGATGTATGACAAGCAAGTTGAGCGCTTTCAGGCAGACTACCGTTGCATCGCTTTTGATTTCCGCGGGCAAGGTCAGTCAGAAATCGCTAAGTCTGGTTATGATATGGAGACACTAACGGAAGATACGCTTGCGCTACTGGATGCCCTTAATGTCACTAAGTGTCACTTTTTTGGGTTGTCGATGGGCGGTTTTGTCGCCCAGCGCATAGCCCTTAAGCGCCCCGAACTATTATTATCACTCATTTTATTAGAGACCTCTGCCGACCCTGAAGATCCTAAAAACGTACCGCAGTATCGTAAACTTATCAAAGCCATTCGCTGGCTAGGTATTAGGCGTGTGAGCAATAAAGTCATGCCGATTATGTTTGGCAGTACTTTTTTGGCAGACAAGCTGCGCAAATCTGATCGTAAACAATGGCTGACGATGCTACAAGGCAATCGTAAGGGTGGCGTCATAAAAGCGACAATGGGGGTCATTGAGCGCACAGGAACTTATGAACAGCTTGGTGATATTATCACGCCGACATTGATTATCGTTGGTGATGAAGATGCGGCAACACCTTATCCCAAAGCTGAGCGCATGCACTTTGCGATTGCAGGCTCTAAACTTGCCGTTATCAAAGGCGCTGGTCATACCTCAACTGTAGAAGAGCCGGAGCAAGTGAATAAAGCCATTAATAAATTCTTGGTAAATTGTGCTTAGTGCTTAGTGCTTAGTGCTTAGTGATGCACTGGATGATTGCATTAAAAAGCCGCTATCATGATTTGATAGCGGCTTTCTCATTTTAGTTATTCATGGTCTTAAGGTACGTTTAGCATTTGACTTTAAAGTAGCGGTTTATAGTCACTATGACCGTCATTAATGGTGCCGAACACTGCTGCTCGATTGACCACTTCTTGTGCCCATGCGCGGTGAGTGGCTGGCTCTAACATGGCATTGTTATATTTAAATACCGCTTTGGCCTCGCTATGGAGTATCGCTTGCGCTTCGTCCAAAGTACTTAATGGTACACAATACGCTTGTTGTACCAATGCGATTTGGCTGGGGTGAATGACGGTTTTCCCGACCAGCCCCAAATTGACATCACGGTTAAGCTCTTGCATAAATAGCATGGGCTGATCCAGATATTCAAATACGGGCGCTGAAAGATAAAAACCGTGTGGTACAAAACAGCCAAGCAGTTGATAAGCGAGCGTGCCAATGGGCGTGTCATAGACGATACTGTTTTTTGGACGGCGCAAACGCAACGCTGCAAACAAATCATTGCCACCGATACGCAGCGCAAAAATTGGTTGGCTAAAGGCTTCTTTAAAGCCAATGGCCAGCTCTTGATTGTGATGTGGATTGAATAATGCAGCAGTCTCAAGTGTTGGCATTAATAGCGTCTCGCTACTGAGGTTTTGACAGGCCATGCGCCAATTAGATAGGCTATACATATCTACTTTGGGCATGACGAACCCATCAATCAAATCAATATGCGCAAAATCTGATAGCAGCTCTAACATGGCTGGATGACGTGGTCGTACAAATACTAGCGGACGCGTTGGCTGCTCGGTCTGAATATCTATCGGTTGGGATGGGTTATTGATGCTATCAACATGAGCGGCCCAAGTATCCAGCAGCGTCTGCAAACGCTCGAGCGCCAGCTCGACGTCATGATGACTGACGGCATCTTCTAAACAAATAATAATACTATTAATCGTTGGCAGTTTATCGCGCTTGATCACCTGCCAGATATCTTGGCGAGTCGCTGGCATGTATAGACTTGCCCCTAATTGATATGGGTGATGCGTTAGAGGCTTGAGCATGGCATGACGCTCAGTAATTAGATGCGCGTAAGACTGGGTATTATTATAAAAGCTGGACTCGTTGTTTGGCATGTCTGACATAATAGGCATCGTAAATAGAGTGAAAGAAAATGATAGTAGCGAAAATGGCGTATGGTAAAAATGCAATTACGAGACTAGTAATTAATAGTCCGTGGTACGCTGCTTAATAAGTGTAATCGCTTGATAGGGAAGTATTTTATCACCTAATACACTGACAGTGATATCTCGCTGTGCACATAAATGTCGCAATAATAGGGTATCAGGATGCTCAGCACTCGCTAATAAAATGCGCTCAGGATCACGGCGAAGTATCGCTCGTGTGGCTTCTGCGATGGTCGGCTTGATACGATTACGATTGTTAATACTATACTCTGCTGCCAGCGTGTCAATTAAATCAGCCGTCTGATAACGTGGCTGCTTAAACGTTTGTAAGGGTTGTAATTCTAAAGTTAAGGCGCGCCTTGCTGCGTCAATATGATCGATAAATGCTAAGCTATGATCTACTTCAATCAAGTTATCATAAAAAACACTGCGATGTAGCCCCAATTGAGGCTCAGTATATAAGCTGCGTGATATGAGCCCAGAAACGGTGCTGTTTAATAAACCTGATGGTATTAGCCAATCTTCCTCACTAGCAGCCAGCCAAGAAACACCAGCAGGGTCAGCAAGCGTTAGCAATGGAATGACGTCTGCGCCTTGATGGAATATATTGGCAAAATTTGGGTGGTTAGGGTCGCTAAACGCTTCTAAACTATGCGCTAACTCTTGATAGATGGCTCCTTTGCCTGTCCAGCCATCGACAAATACAATAGGACTGTCTGGATGAGCATCCAATATCATCTGTAGCGCATTGGGATCAAGGCCACGATCTCGGATGATGCTGACGCCGTAATGCACACTTGGTAATGTGTAAGCGCAACTTGTGTCCGCTAACGCCCGCTGCAACAACACACCAATTGGTAAACCCGCGCGTACCAAGCTGATTAATATTAACGGATGTTCATTGTTAACGGTTTGTTGAAATCTATCCTGCAATGTATAGGCTAAATTGGCAATATCAGTCGCGGTTCTATTGGAGCCTTGCTCTAGCGCCTGTATATAGAGCTGCTCATGCATGGCGCTTGGCGCGCTCTCTAAGGTCAGCATATCAGAATAATGGCGCTGCCCACTTTGAATCAGTGCTTCTTTTTGACTGACTGGCACATCAGCAACGGCGTCTTTATCAACGATATCTAGCAACACGGTCACATCGCTGGCAAGGTAGCTGCCTGAGCCGTATTTATCTGGTTCTTGAATGTTAGAGTGAATCATAAGGTGCTTTCTACTTTTATAAGCTGCTGTGGTTATTATAATTATTATGGATAGTTTAGAGTTATGGATAGCTGGAAATTGTTAAAAGTCTGAAGTCATCGAAAGCTAAGGCGTTCATGCAGCTGACCATGATTGGGCATACCGTACCAGTCTAATAATTGTAGAAAAGGTAAGTCTGCCAAGCTGTCACCAAAGCCAAAACTTGGACGTTGATGGTTTAAATGGTGGTCTAATAAAAACTGTACCGCGTGCCGTTTATGCACTACATGGGGCAATATCGCTAAATTATTAGCATTAACATGTACATAAAAATGTTCATCAAAATCACGTATTAATTTAGGTAATTGTGCGGCTAGCTCTATTAACGCTTGATGGTCTTTTTGCGCATGTTTGATAGCCAGATAAATGATTAACTCTTCATCAGCATCACCATTGTTAAAGCTATCGATATGCGGGGTAAATACCAGCTGATTGCTATCATTTTGACTGTAACTGGCGAACAATTGACTCAGTTGATTCAATTTACCCTGCAATGGTGCCAGCTCACTATACATATGCTGTTGCCACGTGCTTAGCAGTTCACCATTGGGCGTCAAAATAATTGCGCCATGGGTCAAAACCTGCCAACTAGCAAAAGGCAGTTTAACCCGCTTGATTTCATCACGGTCGCGGGCAGTAACTATGATCAGTTCAGTGCTAGCAAGTAGCCAGTTAAATAAAGACGCTTGCCGCTGACTCATAAAGCTAAGCGGCTTACCTTGTTTATTTATGCTCGCGCACACTAAGTTATTAGCTTCGGCAGTCGGCAAATTCCAAGCATCTATTTTGCGTTGGGTTTGGAATAGCGTATCGTCCAAATCCATCAGGGCATAGGGTTTAATAATGTTTGAGTCTGCTTGAAAAAATGGAATGGTCATTAAGTTATCCGTGAATAATAGAGTTGAACGTCATAGGGTGATTTAAAGCGTCGGACTCACTACCAACACATTATCCAAATCCTGCCACAGCTTATCTACGCTATCAGCAGCGGTTTCCACACACAATACAATCAAATCCCACTCACTCAGTTCCACGTTATATGCAAAGTTGGTCATACCAAGCCCGTAATTATCATTAAAGCTTAACATTGTGGTAATACCGCCACCCAGTGCAATCGGCGAGCGGGTCAACGCACTAAATTTGACGGTGTGACTGCTGTGCTCTACATTAGTGTTTTGTTCAAGCCATTCCGCCAATAGAAACGGCAACCAGACAAATTCATTACTGCCCAATACTAAAATCCGCTGTGGTAATTGCTCTTTATCAAACTGGGTTTGCTTACTAAATTCTGCAAATGCGCTTTGAAAGCTCAAAAGATAGTTATCAAAGCCATCTGTGCTATCTAGCGTTGGGAAACGTCCCCAATTACCCGTATTCATTAACACCTGGCTGCCTGCCTCAGTGGTATCGACCGATGGCATAATAATTGGCTCAGGGTTGGGCGCATCCGTCCATGTCCAAGCGCCAGATAACAGGTGATGACGATGAAAGTCAATATTTGGCAAGCGTTTAGCAATCGTATCATCGGCATCAGAAGAACCCTGATTCGGATTCTGATTTTTATCTAATGACCAATCAACCAAAGTGGTGAGATGTGCTTGCTCTAAGTGCTCAATCCCGGCGTTACGAAGGGCGGTGACGACATTGACGCAAGTATTGCCTGTAGAAGCTTCGTCATCGACCATGATTAGCGTTTTGCTAGCGAGCAGCTGCTTTTGTACGCTTTCGTCTTTACTTTTATAAATTAAATGCTGGCTGGCATGACTATGATCTTCGCTAAAAGTGGTGAAGATAGCGTCAGTATCTAGTCCTTTATGTTGAGCATGACGAGTAGAGTTTAATAGTAGTGCTTGCGGATAGCGCGTTTGCAGCGCTTGATGCACACCAGCAGATAAGCCAACGGCAGTCTCTGCCATGCCAATGACCAAAATTGGCTCAGGCAAGTGATTGGGTACTAAATTTGCCAAATCAGTAAAAGCACTTCGCATGGTCTTAGGAGCCACTGGAATATGCCGACCTAAGATTTTTGAGACAAATAGAAATGCACGTTTTGGGTTAATGCGCTGGGCGAAATCAAGCAAGTCTTCTAATTCGTAGCTATTACTTTTTTCTGAATTACTGCTATCTGTAACTGTATTAGTTTGATAGGTTAAATCCAGCGTACCGCGAGGTAGGGTGATGGTCGTGCTGTATTGCTTGTTTGGCATTCAAGTTCCTCTGGATGTTCTATTTTATAATTTTAGAGTTATTTTTTAAACCAATAATCGACTAGTCATAACTTATTCCCACGGTTTATATGTCAAATAAGGTGAGAGGTTTTAACCGTTATTGCTCGATAGGATCTTCTTCAATCTTAACACTCACCATAATTGAACGTACTTGGCACGGCGTGATCTGCTGCACAATATCCGTAAGTTTTGGTTTATCACTTAGACCGAGCCAATAGGCAAAACCAACTTGGGTCAAGTCCACGCCGCTATGAGTGGTGTAATCAATCCCGCCAGAGGGACGGCTATTAATTTCAAGTACTCGGTGCTGACCGTCATTATCGGCTTTAGTTTGGACGCTAACGATACCATCACAGCCAAACGCTTTAATCAATGGAATGACCACATCCATGACCGCTTGTTCATAACCGATATGCTGGATCTTCCCTGTTTTATAGCGCGTGATGGCGGCCAATACTTCACCATATTCACAGACGACATCGATAGAGTACTCTTGCCCTGATAAATAAGGCATCAGCAGCATGGGAATAGGGCGCTCATGCACCATCAAACTGTTGCTATAAGCATTTATAAACTGCGCCGTATTGATTTTTTTCTCTTCGGTAAAGTATAAATGCTCAAAACTGTCGTATTGCGTGTCTTTTTCTTTACCCATATCCAGCCGCCAAAACCCTTGGGCAAAAATACCCGTCACGGGTTTGACGCATAACGGCTGATGACCGTGTTTGACAAGTAATGCTTCAAGCTCTGCTACAGTATCAAATCGCCACGCATCAGCAACAGGAATGTCATGCTCATGGCACTGCTGCATAAAAGCAAACTTATCATCGATGGATTCTAATGCTGCAACGTTGGTCGCGCCAGTCAATAAGCGAATACCAGCGGCGTCAAACTCTTCCCGCTGGGCTTCATAATCAATGCCATTTCGCCCGGTTAATAATACTTTTACATTATTCTTTCTGGCTTGTTCTAAAACGAATTGCCAACGAGGGAGAGCAGGTTCAAGAGTGGTTTGCTCATCATTATTTGCACCAGTTTTAGAGGGTTCGCGATAAAAGTTATCAGCAAATTCGAAAATTTCAGGTCTATTGTCACGGTGTGAGGCGATGATATGAAAGGGCGTACTAGATTGAGCTTTTAGTGCCTGCAGGCTGGCAAGCATATCGCGTTGGCTTGATTGACCTTCAGCCAACCAAGCCGCAGTTTTGGTTATATGATGACTATCATTAGCAGGGTTATCCATAATTTTCTCAGCATTCTCTTAAATAATAGGGTTTTAGATCACTCGGTAGCGTCATCACAACCTTGTTCGCAGCCTAATGCATGGCTGAAAAAGCCCATAAATTGCATTACTATAACAAGCTCTATTATATACAAATGCTAGGGGTTATAAATGCTTGTGGTTAGATAGTATTAGGTATTTGTAAAAATTTTATAAAGTGTCTCTGATGAATCCTACAACGTCAGTTCTCATTAAGGTTTAAGGGCATTCATGGTACTATATGGCGATAGCTATTCTAATAATATAACGACATTATTTATCATTGAAAGGACATATCATGAGCCAACCTCAAGCCTTAATTGCTGGTGCCAATGCGCCACTGCCAACGGACAATATTAGCATTCGTATTTTAAGCCAAAACGCCATCGACTGTGCTGCTTATCGCCTGACTAACGATGGCAAAGTACGCGGTGATGGCGACATGATATTTTATGGCCAGACACGTAGTGATGACGGTAGCGTGAGCTTTCGTGGTCATGATAGTGATGGGTTTTTTGATATCAATTTACCTACGCAGCCTGCAAGTATTGAAAAAATTGCATTAGCGTTTTCTAGCGCACAAACGCTCGCGCAAGTTGGCGATGTCGATATCCAAGTATTACAAGGCAGCCAAGTATTGATGACTTGTCAATTGGCTGCTGCTGGACGTAATGAAAAGGCCCTCATTTTAGCAGAATGCTATCGTCGGCAAGGCAGTTGGAAGTTTCGTTTTATTGCTCAAGGTTTTGAAGGCGGCCTTAAACCTTTATCTGAGCATTTCGGTGTTGAAATTGCTGATGAAGCGCCTGTTCCACCCATTAATACTCAACGTCCAATCAATACGCAAAAAGCGGGTAGTGCCAATCAAACAAGCACGCCACCACCCATTCCTGCTAGTCCTTCGATTAATTTAAGCAAAGTTACCTTAACCAAAAACCAATCCAGCATCAATCTAAAGAAGCGAGATGATTTTGGTAAAATTGGGGTTAATTTAGACTGGAATCAGCGCCCAAATGCCGATAAATCCGCACCAAAAAAAGGCATATTAGGCGATTTGTTTAAGCAGCATAAAGCTGGTGGTGTTGACCTTGATGTTGGGGCCATGATTCACCTGAAAAATGGTGAAAAAACCCTCATTCAGGCTCTGGGTGATCGCTTTGGTAGCTTACAAACTGCGCCGTATGTTTGCTTGCGTGCCGATGACAGAACGGGACAAGTCAGTGGTGGCGAATGGCTCGATATCAATGGCCAACAGTGGTCGCAAATTGAGGAAGTGTTTATTTTTGCTTTCATCTACGAAGGCGCGCCAAATTGGGCGCAGACAGATGGGGTAGTCACCATTCATGTGCCAGACCAGCCACCGATTGAAACCCGTTTAACAGAAGGTACGGGGAATCTGCCAATGTGTGCGATTGCGCGTTTGGTCAACCAACAAGGCAGTATCAATGTTGAGCGTATCAACCAATATTTCAAAGGTCACCAAGAAATGGATAAAGCCTTTAACTGGGGCTTTAGTTGGAAACGTGGGCGTAAATAAAGGTCTTAACGCTATCGCTTCATAAGCAATCAGCCCGTCTATTAATTTATAGACGGGCTGATTTTTTTATAGTATTCAAAACTTTAAAAACAATACTAGGGCGTGTCCTCATTTTTAGCCCATTTAAAGCTTAATGCTCAGATTGAGGATGCGCCCTAATACCATTCATAAAAATTAGAGTAGCAAGGAAAGCGAGTGCAAGTACTACGCACTGTAGACTAAACAAGTTTGGTACAGCTAATCGTACTTTTTGGGTTTGGTATTAAATCAATTAAGCATGCGGTGTAATAGCAGGCATTAGATCATGGAAGGTGCGACCA
The DNA here is from genome assembly GCF_014861365.1 of Psychrobacter sp. FME6. Classification (GTDB taxonomy): domain Bacteria; phylum Pseudomonadota; class Gammaproteobacteria; order Pseudomonadales; family Moraxellaceae; genus Psychrobacter. Next base: position 2,592 of record NZ_RRYW01000004.1, on the reverse strand, counting down.
GAAGCGATTTCACCAATGGCATGCATCTTCCATTCGTTATTATGGCGATAAATTTTTGCCATAATCATCGCCGTATGACCGCCTTGCGCTGACAAATTGTAGCGCGCTACCTCAGCGTTATTACTGGCGTTTACGAGGCGACAAAATGCATTTTCTACGGTCTCAAATGTCTGTCCAGTAAAGCTATTGACGGTAAAGACCAGCGATACGACGTTAGTAGGGACTTTAGATAAATCAACATTGATGACTTCATCGTCACCATCGCCGTCACCAGTGCGATTATCGCCAGTATGAACGATACTGCCATCTTTTGATTTAAGTTGACTGAACCAAATCGCATCGACGGCTTGTTTGTTGTTATCGAACATAATGCATGAGGCATCTAAATCAATGGAGTCGCCGCCGCTACCACCGCCGAATAACTTGCCCAAGAAGCCACCTTTTTTCTCTTGCTGTCCTTGAAACACGTCCCAGCCCAAACCCAGTTTCACTTGGGTAAGATCGCCACCAGCTTCTTTGCTTAGGGATATTTTTTGACCCTTTTGTAAACTAACTGCCATGGTAAAATCCTTATAATAATTGTGAGTGAAACACTTAAGTTTCTAATAGTAATTTTCAGCTAAGTGTTTTCAGTTAAGTGATAGCTTTTAGTTATAAAATATTATCTAAAAAACCACCGCTACCGCCGCGACCACCTGAGCTAGTACCTAAGACGCTTTGCAACCAGCCTTGATAACTGTCACGATTACGCGAGCAGATAATTACTTTTCCGCTACCTGAGAAGTTTAAGACCATACCTTCACCACTGGTGACCGAGTTGATAATGTTACTCATAATGCCTTTTTTCTTGCTGGTCGAGACCGACAGTTTATAATCCAGATTTGAATCCCAGCAGACTACATGACCGTTATCGATGATAACGTCTTTATCAGGGGTGACATCAATCTCAAACAAGGAGCCAAAACCCGATACCACCACCTGACCTTGACCTTGGGTCTGCATGACCATGAAGCCACCAGTATCACCGAACACTGCACCGCCAAGGTTACGCTGAATATTGGCTCTGATATCGACGCCAGTCTGTGCTGCAACGAATGCGCCATCACTCAAGGTATATTGCTGCGTGCCGCAATCAATGATTTGCATATCACCGTCTAGCGTTGGTGCAAGTAGACAATCACCTTCGCCATTTACGGCTTCTATTTGCTGTTGAAATAGCGATTCATCATTAGCGAAGCGGCGCATTAAAGATTGCATCAACCCACCTTGTAGCTTACCTTTAAGCTCAAGGTTGGACTCCATCATCACCATCGCATTGGCTTCACAGTAGATTGAGTCGCCTTTTTTAAGGTTGCAATGGAGGAAAGGTTCGATGGTACCGATTAAGCTGAATGTCGCGGCCATGGGATACAAATCCTTATTCTATTGTCTTTAAAGTCTACTTTTAATATATGTGTCTCTACACTCTGTGTCTTTATAAACTATACTATTTTTAACTACGCTATATTTTGAGTGTTTTCAGCTAACCCATTAAGTTTAAAGCCATCAAATGCGTTAAAAGGGCACACTTGATGGCTTTTTTGTATCGCCATCAAATGTCTGATGGTGATATTTGTCCTGTGGAACGATTAAGTGATAGCTAACTTTACACGTTCACACCGTAAGAACCCGCTAATGGACCAAGACCACCACTGAAGCCTTGACCAACCGCGCGGAATTTCCAATCACCACTATGGCGATATAGTTCACCAAAAATCATTGCAGTTTCAGTGCTGCCATCTTCTGATAAGTCGTAACGGGCAATTTCAGAGTCGCCATTGTCATTGACGACACGGATGTAAGCTTCACCCACTTGGCCGAAGTTTTGATTGCGAGCTTGACCTTCATAGATAATCGCACAGATTGCGACTTTGCTTACATCAGCTGGGATATTAGCAAGATTGATTTTGATTTTTTCATCATCGCCATCGCCTTCGCCAGTACGGTTATCGCCGGTATGCTCAACCGCGCCATTATCTGATTTTAGGTTGTTAAAAAAGATAAAGTCTTGATCGTTACGGACTTTACCTGCTTCATTGACCAAAAAACCAATCGCATCTAAGTCAAACTCTTGACCGTCGGTCGCGCGCGGATCCCAGCCTAGACCGACTGTGATATTGGTTAAACCAGGCGCTTCTTTTGATAAGTTTACGTTGCCGCCTTTCGTTAAGCTAATAGCCATATAAATATCCTTTGAATTAATAATTAGGTAGATTTGGTTTTATAAAATGAATTAAAAATAATGCAGAGATTGATAATTATGTATATACCGTCAATAAAACAACCTGTACGCCACGTCCTGCATATCATTACGTTTTACTATACTAAGCGTGTGCTAAGTACGCAAGGCGTATTTTGTGTGATTGCGATATGTTTACTAATGAATATATTAATTGTGCAAATCTGATACTTTTTAACGGTTTTAGCAATAGTGGTTAAGGTATTGTTATCAAAACCTAAATCCTTTGGTGGTGTGTCAGAAAGTATGCTGAAGAAATAAAGGAGGGTGACAGCCAAAGCAAGATGATATATTTGAGGTTATGAAGACACAAA
>NZ_RRYW01000048.1 GCF_014861365.1 Psychrobacter sp. FME6 | reverse complement strand
TACAAGGGCGCTCATGAATCGAGACTCTGTCGTTGATACGGCCTCGGGTCTCAGCTGTTAGTCGCTTACGGTAAGGTTTGGCTTTGCGTCTGAGACACTGCCATAACGTGCCGCCTTGTCTCTTGTCCCTCCAGATATAGCGATAGATGCTCATGTGACTAATACCACCATGAACTCCGGCTATTTGTTCAGGACTCCAGCTGTCTTTTAGCTTGTCTGTGACCCAATCCCATACATCAGCGATGATAGTGAAAGCATTGTTAGAGCGTCTGTCACAAGCCTTGTTATTAGCATGATTAGCTCGGTAACCTCGAAGGCTTTTATTGCGTCTGATCTCTCTTGATATGGTGCTAGGACTTCTTCCTAATGTGTCAGCTATAAATTTAATACTATGTTTTGCCCCTATCAGGGCATAAATCTGGTATCGTTCCCCTAGGCTTAGATGTGTATAGCTCATGGTTGCAATCTCACTTTGGTCGGTGGATAAAAACTTTGATGCTAGCGCATCTAGGTCTTTTTTTCACCTCACATTTGGTATTGCACTTCATGTGTTAATCTAAGTTACAAACTATGCAAGCTTGATGCAGTTAATCATATTTTGTGGATTTATTATTAACTATCAAATAACCGCTCATCTACCTGTTGACGAAATTTTTGTCCCGTTTTAAAGGTGACCACGCGACGTGCGGAAACAGCGACTGGCTCTCCAGTTTTGGGGTTACGCCCAGGACGGCTATTTTTATCTTTAAGCTCAAAGTTGCCAAAGCCTGAAAGCTTGACCTCTTTGCCATCAATCAAGCTATCTGACAGTTCATCAAAAAAGTTCTCTACTAAACAGCGGCCTTCTTGACGCGTCAAGTGAAGATGACTCATTAAATGCTCAATCATGTCAGATTTGGTTAAGGTGCTCACAGTACGACTCCTATGCTATGTCGTGATGTCGAATATCATGGTTTAGCGGTATGAGGGTTAATGTTGGCTATTATAAAGGTTTTCTGCCATGTTTTTAACACAGTCTGCATGAAAATCCTTTATTAATAACCACTTAACGTATTCTATAAATAACGGTTTTTATAATTAGCAACTGTTATGAATAGCAATGCCCTATAGCCCCAATAATCAAAAGGCTACAGAGCATTGTCATTCTTAATAGTAATTTTTAGCTATCACGCAACTGTACTGAGTGCTGTTCGGTTAGCGCTTGCACTACCTTGTCAGTAGCCGTTTTTACAGTATCATCAGATAGAGTCTGCATTTTATCCTGCCAAATTAAGGCAAAGGCTAAAGAACGTTGACCATCTGGTACTTTGTCGCCTTGATAGACATCAAATAACCATAGATCTCTCAATAGCGCGCCTGCCGCTGTGCGTATTGTCGATTCTAAGGTCTGTAAACTGATGTCGCTATCCACTAAGATGGCGATATCACGACGTACTTGCGGGAATTTACTTGGTGTGGTGATCTCGTACTGCTCACGAGCGAGGGTTAGCAATGGTGCCAAAGACAGTTGCGCGACCCACGTAGCAGGTAAGTCTAATTGTTTGGCGGTACTCGGATGTAATTGCCCTAACCAACCGATATATTGGTCATCAATATACAGCTTGGCGCTTTGTCCAGGATGCAAGAAGGCAAGCGCGCTACGCTCGTAGCGGATACGGGCGCTATCTATTTGCGCGGGTAATAATTGCTCAATATCGTGCTTAAGATCGTAAAAATCTAACGCACGGTTTTGATAAGCTTGTTCGTCCCAAACTTCACCGACCGCCACTAAAGCGATACTGGGTGTTTGTACTAAGTCACTAACACTATGACCGACGAAGCTTAGACCGGTTTCAAAGAAACGCACCCGTGATTGTTGACGATTGAGGTTATACTGCACACAAGGCAGTAAGCTCGATAGTAACGTACGGCGCATCACCGCCAAATCGCTAGAGATTGGATTGGCCAGTGCCAACACTTCACCTAGTGCGTCATCATCAAGTAAGGCTTCTAACTTTGCATCGCTAAAGCTAAAGCTAATCGCTTCCATATAGCCATTATCGACCAGCGCCAGCTTCATCTCGTGCGTCAAATCTGCGGTATCGTCATAATCCATGCTGACTTGCAAATGCGGCAATACGCTTGGGATATTGTCATAGCCATAGATACGCGCAATCTCTTCGATTAAATCCTCTTTGATACTCATATCAAAGCGATAAGATGGCGGTGTGCAAATCAGGCTACCCGCTTGCTGCTCTACCTCAAACCCTAATTGGGTTAAGATACGCACCATAACCGCTGGCTCAATCTCAATACCGATGACATCACGAACCTTAGTAATTGGTAAGTTAATTGGCGCACGAGCTGGCAGATGCTCGCTACTTTCAGCTTTTACTATTTGACCGGCTTGACTAGCTGTGACGCTAGTAATTAAATCACGAGCGCGTGCCAGTGCTAGCGCTGGCAACTCAAAATCGACCCCGCGCTCAAAACGTTGTGAAGCATCGGTATGCAAACCAAAACGGCGGGCGCGTGCAGCAATAGCTAGCTGATTAAAAAAGGCACTTTCTAAGACAATATTGGTGGTGCTATCGGTAACGCTACTACGCTGACCACCCATGATACCAGCAAGCGCTAGCGCACCTTTATCATCAGCAATGACTAATTCATCGCCAGTTAAGGTAATGGTTTGCTCATTTAATAAGGCAATAGTTTCCTCAGGCTGGGCCAAACGCACCACTATATCACCCTCGATAGTATCCGCATCAAACGCATGTAGCGGTTGACCCAACTCCATCAATACATAGTTGGTCACATCGACCAAAAAGTTATGCGAACGCAGTCCTGACTGTACGAGCGCATCTTGCATCCATTTTGGTGTCTCAATGCTACGATCAATATGACTGATTGATTGCAGTAAATAACGCGGACAAGCTTCGACTGCGTTTACGGTTACTGCGGGCGTAGTAATCGCAGTAACGTTATCAGTGTCCGCTACGTTGTCTGCAATTTCTGGCATTTGCACCGGCAAATCATTAATGACGGATATCTCGCGGGCAATACCGCGTACGCTAAAGCAGTCACCACGGTTTGGGGTGATGGAGATATCTAGGATTTGATTATCCAAACCCAAATACTCACGAATATTCATGCCAATTGGCGCATCAGCTGGCAATTCAAGCAGGCCATCAATGCTATCGGTTAAATCAATCTCAGAGGCACCGCATAGCATGCCGTTTGAATCTACACCACGTAGATTACCGTTCTTAATTTCAAAGCCCGCTTTACCATTACTGACATCATCACTTGGTAACACAGCACCAACAGTCGCAACGGGCGCTTTCATACCGACAGTGACATTAGGTGCGCCGCAAACGATTTGTAATGGCTCAGCTGCACCAATATTCACCTGCGTGACGCGCAGTTTATCGGCATCTGGATGTGGCTCAATACTGATCACTTCACCGACAACCACACCGCTAAAATCACGGGCAACCGCATAGCGATCGTCAATCTCAAGTCCTGCCATCGTTAACTGTTCGGCCAATTGTTCACTGGTATTACTAGGATTCACCCATTGACGTAGCCACTGTTCGCTAATTTTCATAAATATCTCGGATCAGAATTTCATAATAAAGATTTTGGAGTAAAGGTAGGCCTATTAATAACGACAATCTAGCCAAACTGCTTTAAGAAGCGCACGTCATTTTGAAAAAACAAACGTAAATCATCGATGCCGTAATACAACATTGCAAAGCGCTCAATCCCCATCCCAAAAGCAAAGCCAGTATATTTTTCGGCATCAATACCGCAGTTGGTCAGCACTTGTGGATGCACCATACCGCAGCCCATAACTTCAAGCCATTTACCATTATCATCTAGGATATCTACTTCAGCAGAAGGCTCGGTAAACGGGAAGAATGATGGGCGGAAACGCACGGTTAGCTCTTTGGCAAAAAACGCTTCTAAGAATTCACTAATCAAACCTTTTAGCTCAGCAAAGGTGCTCGATTCTGTGACCATCAGCCCTTCTAGTTGGTGAAACATTGGCGAATGGGTTTGATCTGAGTCGTTACGATAAACGCGACCGGGACAAATAATACGAATCGGCGGCTCATTTTTTTCCATGGTGCGAATTTGCACCGGACTGGTATGAGTGCGTAGCAGATAGTGCGCATCAAAGTAGAAAGTATCGTGCATGGCACGTGCTGGGTGATGCGAGGGAATATTGAGCGCTTCAAAGTTATAGTAATCGCTCTCAACTTCAGGACCAGTTGCCACATTAAAACCCGCTTGCACAAAATACTGCTGCATACGCTGGGTAATCATCGTCACTGGATGCAAATGGCCTTTTTGACCACCGCGAGCAGGTAAAGTGATATCAATACTTTCCGCTGCAAGCTTGGCATTTAATGCTGCTACTTCTAGCTGCTGCTGACGAGTTGTTAAGGTTTCTTGAATACGGCTACGAACTTGATGTAACCAGCCACCATAGGTTTTTTTATCATCAGCATCAAGTTTACCCATCTGCTTTGACCAGCCAGTTAATGGGCTTTTTTTGCCAGTCAGTTGCACACGCAAGTCTTGTAGCGTACGCGCATCGGTTACCTGAAGAATCAAAGCTTCAGCAGCACTAGCAAATTCAGTCAGTTGAGTTTCATTAAGCTCGCTTAGCTCTGTGGACAAGGTCGGTAGCGCCGACAAATCGGTGGTGGCAGCAGGGGTAGTCATAAGACGCATTCTTCCTGATTTAAACGGACTATTAATTACAGTAATTTGTAATTGTAGGGATTTGACCAAATATTGCAAACCATTTACCGATTCATTTTAAAATAAAAGCTAATCATATGAATGGCTTGAATATTTAGACAATTAGAAAAGCCGTTTGCAAAAACATGTATTCAGCTTTCATGCTCAAAACTGGCAGTAAGATAATGTTATATAAAAAAAGCCACCGACCAGCGGTAGCTTTTATTAATATCGACCTATTAATTAATATTATCTCTATCCATATAGATAATTGCTTATGGACAATCATTTAACAAGCAACATACCTAAATAGAATGGTTAATATTTATGCTAGTTCCGCTTTTGCTTTTTCAACCAATGCAGTGAAAGTCGCTGCATCATGCATAGCGATGTCAGCAAGTACGCGACGATCGATTGCGATGTTAGCTTTTTTCATGCCATTGATAAAGCGGCTATAGCTTAAGCCGTTTAAGCGTGCACCAGCATTGATACGTGCAATCCAAAGACGACGGAAAGTACGTTTTTTGTTGCGACGGTCACGATAAGCATATTGACCAGCTTTGGTCACTGCTTGTACCGCTACGCGGTAAACACGTGAACGGGCACCGTAGTAGCCTTTTGCGCGCTTTAGGATTTTTTTGTGACGACGATTCGCCTGTACACCACGTTTTACACGAGCCATAAATTACTCCAAGATTTCTTTAATTACTGTTAAACGAATCACGATGTCATTGAATAAATAGAATAATAGACATCGTTATCAGATTGCAAAGTCAGGTATTTTTAATTCAGTCGCTATTAATTAAAACAGTTCTTAATTAAAACAGTTCTTAATTAAACAGCGCTTAATTAAAGATAAACGACGATAGTCGACTAGAGGTATGGGCACATGCGACGAACTGCTGCTTCGTCAGATTTGTCCACCATCTTTAGGCCGCGCAACTGGCGAATACGCTTAGCTGATTTCTTGGTCAAGATATGGCTTTTGAAGGCTTGCTTACGCTTAAAGCCGTTCGCTGTTTTTTTGAAGCGTTTAGCTGCACCGCTTCTGGTTTTCATCTTAACTTTCATGATGACTTGCCTCTTTGTCTTTGATAGAACCTGGTCGTCAAATAGTCAATAACGAATAGTAGCTTTAAAAACAAGCACTAAACGGCTATTTGCCTCGAGGTGGGAGGCGCTATTTTAGCAGATAGTGCGCTGTTTTGCCAAGGAAAGTTTTTACCCCGCCCTAGTAGACAATCACTGAAAATGAAAATCATAAAACACCTCGCAATCTTTGCGCTCAAAACATTAATAAAACTGCAAATTTCCTGCCAAACCGATTGAATGTCCGCTTAAGCTGTGCTTAAGTAGAGACTGAATATTGCTATATTTTCAGCAACACTCTAACGAGCTATAAAATAACGTCGTTTATTACCTTTTTTAATCTCTATAGTAATGTATAGCACTTATCGTCTACCCTTAGCTTAGGAGACAAGGTGTCAAAAAAAGAGTTAGACTTTGACAACGACCTATTTGTCTTTGAGACGTTGATGCGTGTGCGTCACACCGAAATCGACACAGGTCAGCATTTAATGCTCGAATCATTGGTAGCGTTGCTCACTGAGGCGCGGTTGAGGTTTTTGCACTCGAGAGGTGTTCAAGATATCAACTCGGACTATCAAGGTTTGATTATTGATGAGTTACAGCTGAATATTAGCGGCCGTGTGCGGGTGCGTGAAGAGCTGTTATTTGAGGTAGGCGTTGAGCCGCGGTATGATAATGGCGGCAATATACTGATACGAGTGACACGTATGCATACTGGTGAAACGGTGGCTAAAGCAAAGCAGCATTTTATCAATTACGACTTTCGTCTTAATAAAATTAGCACCCTTGATAACAGCATTAAAAAAGCACTATACCCCCATCTATTTAGGATTTGATTTTTTCTTAAAACACTGTTTTCGTTTAAATAACTTTTTCACTTAATAAATAATTTTCTCCCTTAAATAGTATTACTAGTAACTCGTTACCTTTTTATTCCCATTTACTTATAAGACGACAGATACATGATGACTTTACCTGCTTGGCTAACTGCCGTAAATTTTAATGCTGATGGCTTAATTCCTGCAATTGCCCAAGATAATGAGTCTGGGCGTATTTTGATGATGGCTTGGATGAATGCCGAATCATTACAGTTGACGGCACAAACTCAAACAGCGGTTTATTTTTCGCGTTCGCGTGCCAAATTATGGCATAAGGGTGAGTCATCAGGGCATACTCAGCGAGTGCATGATATTCGTTTGGATTGCGACGCCGATGTGATTGTGCTTAGCGTCACTCAAGCAGGTGGTATCGCTTGTCATACCGGCCGTGAGTCTTGTTTTTATCAGCGTTTGGATTTGTCTGGGCAAACACCTAAATGGCAAACAGTCGATAAAGTATTAAAAGATCCTGCAGATATCTATAAATCTGATGCAGGTCTCAGCACTACACACCAAGACACCGCTGTTGATACAAAGACTGATATTGCTGATGGAGTTGATAACGCTGCTAATATTATGGGGAACTCGAATAACCAAGGTAAAGCTGCGATTCACTCTATTTTGCAGCAACTTGATACCGTATTGGCAGAGCGTAAACAAGCCGATGCCGACAGCTCTTATGTGGCAAGCTTATACGCCAAAGGGCTCAATAAGATACTAGAAAAAGTGGGTGAAGAAAGTACAGAAAGTATCATCGCTGCCAAAGATTTTGCCCATTGCGATGAGAGTAGAGACAAGGAGCAATATGATGAGGCGCGTCACGAGCTTATTTATGAAGTGGCCGATGTCTGGTTTCATACCTTGGTTGGCTTGGCATGGTTTGATATAGAATCAGATGCCGTGTTAAACGAGCTAGGACGACGCTTTGGTTTATCAGGTATCGATGAAAAGGCTGCTCGATAGTTTTTATAATTTTGATAGTCTCAGTCATGTGGGCAGTGGTTATAAACCACTGCCCTGTTTGATTATTGTTGCATTACCCTTTTTATAGTCAGTGCGAGTTATAATGTTCTTATAATCTGATGCTGTGCCATTTGACGTGATGCGTCTGTAGTTTTATTCAAAACATTCTTTCACATATCAATGGCTAAGTTCTCTCAAAATATTTTGTAGACATAAAAAACAAAACATAAGGATAGCATTATGGGTAGTTTTTCTATTACGCATTGGCTGATTTTATTGGTCGTCGTCGTTGTGGTATTTGGCACCTCTAAACTAAGAAATGCGGGCAAAGATTTGGGCGGCGCCGTCAAAGGCTTTAAAGAAGCCGTTAAAGACGAAAATACTGAACATGCTAAAAAACATGTTGTTCTTGACCATGACGGCAATGCGCGCCCAACAGACCCTCAGGCAACCAGAAAGGTTGATGAGGCTGACATCAACTCTAGCGCAACCGATGACAATCATAAGGTTTGATGTGTGCTGTACTTAAATAGTGATATTTAACCATTATGTTTGATATTGGATTCTCTGAGTTACTACTCTTTGGCGTTATTGCTTTAATTGTTTTGGGGCCAGAAAAGCTGCCCCAAGCAGCACGTACCGCTGGGCAATGGTATGCCAAGATTCGCCGTACGGTTTCTACTTTACAGTCTGAAATAGAAGCTGAGCTCGACCTGGCTGAAACTCGGCAACAAATGCAAAAAGAGCTGGCCAAAATCCGTCAGACCGAGGCGGATATGAGACGTGAAATGGCAGAAATGCGCGGTAATATAAAAGAATTTGAGTACTCTCAAAACCAACATTTAAAGGCAACACATAATGCAGTGGTCGATGATAAACAAGACAAAAGTGTTGATATTGAAAGCCAGCAAAGCAGCATTCAACCAGCCACGCCAAAAGAATTTGACTACCGCTATGAAAAAAACGAACAAAATGACAAGTCAGAAGTATCCGGCGATAGTTTAAAAGCTGACGCCAATGATACCAATGACACTATAGATCAAGTCACTCAAACCATCAGCACCAAGCCGTGGGAAAACATGTGGTTCCGTCTGGGCGCTTATGATAAAGCGCGTCGTCTACCTGCGCCGCCATACCTACCAAATTATAAAGCCGATATTTTGTTAAACAACCATTTAGACAGTCATTTAAACACACAGGCTGCTGCCCATGAGCAGGAGACTGACTAATGGATTTATTTAAACGCAAAAAATCGCGCCAAGAAAAAGTCGCTGACACAGGTGTAGAAGACACCAATGCATCGACTGATCAAAAAGACTCCGGAGACATCCTAAGCTCATTGGCCGATATGCCCATTACCGAGCATTTGATCGAGTTACGCCGCCATCTCATTAGAATATGCGTTGCTATATTAGTGATATTTTTGGCGTTAGTCGGATTTTCACGCGAGTTATACAATTTTTTATCGGATCCCTTGGTTGCGCAGCTGCCCGCCAATTCAACGATGATTGCCACAGACATTACCTCAAACTTTATGGCGCCTATTCGCCTGACTGTATTTGTCGCCGCATTTTTTGCTATGCCCTATATTTTGTATCAAATTTGGTCTTTTGTGGCACCCGGTTTGTATAAAAAAGAGAAAAAAATCGCCATTCCAGTACTGCTCTCCTCTATCTTTTTATTTTATGCTGGCGTGGCTTTTGCCTATTTTATAGTGCTTAAAGGCGTTCTAAAATTCTTTATCATGTTTGCGCCGCAGAATGTTCTGCCGATGACTGATATAGACAGTTATCTGAGCTTTGCACTCAAGTTATTTATGGTTTTTGGGCTGACTTTTGAGATTCCAGTCGTCACTTTACTATTGATATTGGTCGGTATCGTCTCCATTCAGAGCCTAGAGGATAAACGTCGTTATATTATTGTCGGCTGTTTTGCCGTTGCTGCTGTGGTCACTCCGCCTGATGGGGTATCGATGCTGATGCTAGCGATTCCCATGTGGTTATTGTTTGAGCTGGGGTTGTTTTTAGCAAAAGTCTTGATTAAAGAAGAGCGCAGCCCTGCTTTAACAAACGACACAGAATTAAATAAAGAATATTGAATTATGTCACTCGTTAGGCACTTATATAAAAGATACTTGTGCAAAAAACAGCCAATTCGTTAATCTGTTAATATAAATGCCTTATTGGCCAAATTATTCTCAGTTAATTTATCTTTATTATTGTCGCTTACGACGACCAGCACTTCATAGTGACAACGATTCATAACGACAACGATAATTACTCATCAGCCATTGTCTATGCAGTGGCTTTTTTTACCCCCATTATTTTTGATCATACTCTAGTCTTTTAGGTAGCTTTGTTATGTCCGCATCTATGCCAGCTTATATGAGCGATCCCACTGATGAGCAGCTGAACGCCCTTAATATGGCGATGGATCACAAGTCATTTAAAGTGGTCGCCTATGCCGGTGCCGGTAAAACGACGACGTTAAAACTGATTGGCGAACGCCTGCGCGGACGCGGTTTGTATTTAGCCTTTAATAAAGCAATCGCCAATGATGCGCGGCAGAAATTCCCAGGTCACGTTGACTGTCGCACCTTTCATTCGCTTGCTTATCGTCATGTTGCCCGTGATATCACCGCAAAACTGTCCTTGCCGCGTTTTTCACCCAAACGTCTTGGCGACGATTTGGGCTTGCAACCGGTACAAGTACGCAGACAGATGGATGGAGTAAATAAATACATTACTCTCACGCCAGCACGGCTAGCGCGATTCGTTAGCGATGCAGTGAGCAATTTTTGTAGTACCCACGCCAGTTATCCCGCACCAAGGCATATATTATTCCCAAGCTGGCTTGATGACTCAGATGCTGAGCAGCTGCGTGAGATGCTCTACCCTGCTGTAGAACAGCGTTGGCTACAGTCGATTGATGCGCGCCATCCTGCTGGTATCGGTCATGATATTTACTTAAAACTTTGGGCATTGTCCAAACCAAGTATCCCCGCGGACTTTATCTTATTTGATGAAGCGCAAGATGCGGACCCATTAATGATGGGGATTTTGACTCAGCAACCGAAACAAGTTATCTACGTAGGCGATGCGCATCAGCAAATTTATGAATGGCGCGGCGCAGTCAATGCGATGAAAAAGCTACCATTGCCGCAGACTTTATTGACTCAATCCTTTCGCTTTGGCGAACCGATTGCCGAAATTGCCAACACGCTACTTAAAGCATTACAAGAAGATGTACCGTTAAAAGGCAATCCAAACAAGCATTCTTCTACTGAAAAAGGCATGGTTCACAGTAAAAAAGATGCCATCCTTTGCCGCACCAATGCTGCGGCAATGTCACAATTATTAACTGGTCTAAAATTAGGTCACCGCGTAGCACTACAGGCCGATACCGATCGTATGCTTAAATTCTGTCAGGCAGCAGAAAACTTAAAAAATGGTAAATCCGCTTACGGTGTCCCTGAGCTGGCCTATTTTTATAACTGGGGTGATGTACAAGAATACTCTGAGACCAGCGAAGGCAGCGACTTAAAAACGCTAGTGAAGTTGGTCGATGACCATGGCACCAATGTATTGAGCCAAGCAGTCAACAGCTTAACCAGTATCGAAAATGCTGATTACGTCATCTCAACTGCGCATAAAGCCAAAGGGCTTGAATGGGGCAAAGTACAACTCGATGATGATTTTTATTATGATGTGACCACCAGTGCGGTAAAAATTAGCCCAGAAGAGCTGCGTTTGCTCTATGTTGCTTGTACGCGTGCGCAAAGCAATTTGGATATTCACAATATCAAAGACTTGATATCAGGATTACAGACGGGGAAAAAGGTCATTTTTGGCAACTCTTAGCTTTTTCACTTCCTTACTTTGATAATTCCTTAAAAGGAATAAAAAAATGAACAGCAAGCAATGAATAATAACCAACCATCTAGTTCGTTTAGTACGTTGTCACAACAACTTCAAATACGTCAAACAACCATACAACAGTTATTTGCTAATCCCGTTCGCCTACTTGCACCGATGGAAGGCTTAACTGATCCATTAATGCGGCAAATCCTAACTCAAATTGCGGCAGATTTAGGTCGTCCTTATGATTGGTCGGTCAGCGAGTTTATTCGTGTCACCCAGCATGTCTTGCCAGCCCATGTGTTTTATAAATACGTGCCCGAGCTGCATCATGAGGCCAAGACAGCATCGGGTACGCCGATTCATATTCAGCTACTCGGTAGCGAAGCGCAGCTGATGGCAGAAAACGCCGCTTACGCTTGCGAGCTTGGTGCGCCGGCAATTGACATCAATTTTGGTTGTCCTGCCAAAACCGTCAATAATCATCGTGGTGGTTCAATTTTGCTTGATGAGCCAGAAGTGATGTATGAAATCATCAATGCCGTACGCCAAGCCGTTCCTGCTCATATCCCCGTGTCAGCAAAAATTCGTTTGGGTTATACCGATAGCAGCCGTATGGACGATATTCGTGATGCGATTGCTGCTAGCGGCGCCGATTGGCTGACCATTCACGCACGGACCAAAACCCAAGGCTATAAGCCGCCTGCTTATTGGGATAAAATTCAAAACTTTAATACCTTAGCTATTCCAGTGATTGCCAATGGTGAGATATGGAATAGCGAGGACGCGCAAAACTGTATGGCGCAGGCAGGTACGACGCATTTAATGTTAGGTCGCGGTGCCGTTACCCGTCCCGACTTGATTACACAAATGGATAATGACAATCGTCAAAATCTGGATAAGACAGCGACACTGGTATGGCAGGATCTGATTGCTCATCAGATTAAGTTTCTAGAAGGTGCAGCGAAAAGTGATGTGGTGTTAGTCGGACGCTATAAGCAGTGGCTTGGTATGCTGACCAAGGGTTATAGCGAGGCGCAACTATTATGGGAAGGTATCAAACGAGAAAAAAACAAAGCAGTAATTATAAACGCGCTGCAAACCAGCGTACGCTAATAATCACTGCTTTTATACAACTATGAGTTCAATAAAGCTCGCCATATTAAAGGCTCAAAGAAGCAACAAGCTAAAAACTGACCCGAATGGCTAAATAAAATAGCATTAAGCAGCACGCAATAGATAACCCCCAAAGAATCGAGCGAAACGTTGCTAAGTTGGCAATATATGCGGCGCAATATCCAACACGAATCAGTACATATAGCCAGGCGACGGTGTTGATAATCAACTGCGGCACAAAGAACAACATGGCCACC
The DNA here is from genome assembly GCF_014861365.1 of Psychrobacter sp. FME6. GTDB lineage: Bacteria > Pseudomonadota > Gammaproteobacteria > Pseudomonadales > Moraxellaceae > Psychrobacter. The sequence goes on along the minus strand of NZ_RRYW01000048.1, from coordinate 9,402 downwards.
ACTACCGCTGCTAAAAATACCGGTAAAGTTTCATAACTGTTCTGCTGAGCCGCATTCGCACGCGCAGCGGCTCCCGTCGTATGTTGCAAAAAATCACGCGGATGCGCATTGTCAGCCAAATTAAAACCGCCAAAGACTTTTGCGATCAACGCCATCGCTAATGGTAACAAACTCGCCACCACCATCGCCCAAATGGCTGCTGCTGCAGTATCAGGAATTAAGCCAAAAAATACATTCATTAGTTTGTTCGCCCCTACCCTGCGATCATTTCAAAGTCGTGAGTGACATTCACCCCGCCCTGTACCAACATCCGGCTGGCTGAGCAATATTTTTCTGCTGATAAGTGAATAGCCTTTTCAACTTGCTTGTCTTTGATATCTTGACCGGTCACGATGAAGTGCATATGAATGTCGGTATAAACCGCTGGAACAGTTTCGGCACGTTGGGCAGTCAGCTCACAGCGCACGTCTGTCACTGCTTGGCGCGACTTTTGTAAAATTGCAACCACATCATAACTGGCACAACCACCTAGTCCTAATAAAATCAGCTCCATTGGGCTGGCGCCTTTTTCTTTATCGGCATCGATTTGGACGTTATGCCCTGACGGCGACACACCCATAAACGCTTTATTCTCTTGCCACGTAACGCTAGCTTTTGACTCTGACATCTTAAATGGTCCTTATTTTAGTTGGCGCGTTGTCTACTTTGTATTTCCTGAAAACATACTATCTTTCGCTAGTGTAGCATAAGCGAAAACGAGATTTTATGGACCATCCCCTTGGATTACTTTTATAAACAGTAACAGGGCTATTTTTTTATTAACGCTTTGCTGCATCACTGCCTCTGAAAGATAGTTTTCGATACACACATTGATAGTGACGCATCTTCCATACTGATCGCACTAATAACTATCGTTATTATAAGACCTTCCAAAAAACCTACAAAAGCCTGCTTATAAATAGCTGATTTTAAAGGATTAAACTTGTGAAACATTTTATAGCAAAATACTGTTACACATTTCGGTTGTTTCTTGGTTTAATAACGGTAATGAATCTTGTTTTGACATCGTATCGATAACTATCACCCTATAATAACTATGATTGCTATCACTGTACCTTGTTGAAACAAGTTATTTTTAAACAATTTAAAAAGGTTTAGTCATGATAGATGCAGACGGCTTTCGCGCCAATGTCGGCATCATCTTGGCAAATACACAAGGGCAGGTTCTGTGGGCAAAACGTATTGGTCACAACGCTTGGCAGTTCCCTCAAGGCGGCATCGACCGCGGGGAGACGCCGATGGATGCGATGTATCGCGAGCTCTGGGAGGAGGTCGGTTTACATCCGCGTCATGTGGATTTACTGGCGGTCACGCAAGACTGGTTGCGCTACCGCTTGCCAAAATGCTATGTGCGCCATGGGCAGTATCCTTTGTGTATTGGGCAAAAACAAAAATGGTTTTTGCTGCGCTTAGATGAGCCAAACACTCAACATATCCGCTTTGACGAAGGGAAACCAGAGTTCGACAACTGGCAGTGGGTCAGCTACTGGTACCCACTTGGACAAGTGATTCACTTTAAACGCGGGGTATACCGTCGCGCCTTGCAAGAATTGGTGCCCGAACTACCGCTTAAACAAGGACTAATCATTCCAAAACAAAACAACCATTTGTTGGTGGAATAATGTCGCTGATGGCTTCCACAGCTTTAGCATAAAAAATACCCGTATTGATGAACAATCAGTATGGGTATTTTTTATGCTAATTTTTCTCAATGAGAGCATTCGCGGCTGACGATTTTAGCTTGAATATCTGTACCTAAGGCATAATTTTTACGCACGGTTAAAATACTTTGTGTTCGTGTGCCGTAGCTTGGTGTGGTTTTACCATCGATAGCTGTATTACTAATTTCTGTTAAATTCGCCCCTTCAATATAAATAGACGACAGTGCTTGTTCTATTTTGATATCGACACCCGTATCTGGTAACGCATCTGCTGGTGCTTGAATACTATCTGATAGCACCTCAAAAGCGGCAGCTTGCCAGTATTGGTCATCGCTATCTTCGCTAATTAACGGCAGCACTTCTTGGCGTAGTCGACCGCGCAAGCGCTCAGTTTTAAACCAACCCTCTTCTGGTTGACCATTAGAAATCACATGTAGCCCTGCATATAACGGCGTGGGTGCATGACCCCGATTATTAACCATGACCGCTTGCATCGCATCACCAATAATAAGGTTAAACCCAGCATACTCTTGCAAACTTATTTGCCGTGCAAACTCCATCGGGCTTAAATTACTGGTCAAAAAATCAGCCACCAATGCCCCACGCGAGCGCTCATCATTGCTTGCCTGCACGCCATCGCGAAAGTTCAATACCGCCGCCCAACGTCCATTTTGCTCATAAGTAGCAAGCTGACTGCTCTGCTGTTTTTGCTTTTGATGCGCCTCTTGATGTGCTATTTGATGAATACCCAGCCAGGTGCCATCACTTTGTTTATCACGTCCCGCATAGATAGGCTTATCTGCCCACTGATGCAGCGGCTCTGTTGGACGCTGTAAAAATTCATCACGATTGGATAATAATACTAAAGGCAGCTCGTCAAATAACTGCCAAGCAATGGCAACGATACACATAGTTTTCCTTTTATATAAGAATTTCAATATAAAACAGGGTCGTTCAAAATAGCGTTCTGCTAGGGTAAATTTTCCTCGCTTGCTGTGTGCTTCGCACTCCAGAGGCCTCACAAAATTTATCACAGCAGCACTGCATTCCTTTTAAATTGAATCGATTGTATGATTCTGATTTAGCATTAATTCGTGCTTAACTTTTTATCGGCAGAGTAGCGGATTTGATACGTCGATTGCAGCACCTGTGATTGCTTACTCGGCAAATCAAACTCCCAAGCAACCATGCCCTTATTATCGTTCCAGTCTTTTTGGCTGACGGTTGGGCTGTGTGCCGCGGTTACTTTAATGCTGTCATCGCTACTGACCGGCTCAGCACTTAACACTTGCAAGCGCACACTACGATTGTGCTGATTGGTAAATTGATAAGCTTGAGTCGTCGTTTTGGTTTGCTGGCGGTTAAATACGCCTTTATCACCTTGTTTGTCTTCATCGGTCAACTGTTTTACCAGCAAGCTAGGATCAATGCCAAAACCAATACCCTGCTCTTTTAGATTCTGATAGCTGTAGCGCGACTGCCCAACATAGTTATCATCGCGGTATAGCTGCAACGAGCCATCCGCCCAAGCTGGAGTCAAAAACGGTGCTGATGCATACCAATAAGCGGCAGCCTCGGCGCCTGGTGTGCTACGTAACCATAGCTTACTGGTACCAGCTTGCTCGTCAATAATCGTGCGTACTCGCCTGCCATCACTGGGAATACTCACACGCTGCGGCAGTCGATACTCGGTGATGCCATTTTTATTTTGACTGCTAACGCTAAAACTCGGTAGCGGTGGCATATCTGCTCCAGACGCACCGCCATAACTGTCTCTCGCAGAAACGACGACTGGCGCAGATTCACTCTCCATCATGGGTTGTGCATAGCGAGCCAATTTATCTTGGCGCTCTTCGTACAATGATAAGCGCTCGACTCTTGGTAACTGGCTGGTGGTGGTTTGGTTGGGATTAACGCTACTTAAGATAACTGACACATTGTTCCAATTCTCGCCTGTTTGTTGGGCAATAATGGCGGAAGCAGTAATATTAAGTTGTTTACTATCTGTATTTAAGCGCGCTTGATAGGTCGGCTCCCAACTGGCGCCGCGTACCTGATAATGCAATTTAACAGTACTAGCAGCACGACTGGCAGTGCGTACACTCACTTGGGTCACATTCTTCTGCGTCTGGTTAGTACTACCTGCAACTAATTGCCCCAGAGTATCCTTGGCACGGGCTTCTTGCTGTTGTAGATCTACAATTCTTTTATTAATATTTGCCGCTTGCGTCTCTAAATCACGCGCATTATTAGCCAGCGTGCCAGTCGTATTTATTTGCGTCACTTTGGTCAAATTTTGCAAATAGGCTTTGGTTAAACGTGCCGCTTCTAACTCGGCGCTGATATCTGCTAAATTATTCTGCTGACTCTGTACTTTCGCATCACCTTGATACTGACATTGCGCCGCTTGCTCACCGCTCAAGGTTTCGATACTGACTTCGCCAATATTAATATTCCCTTGTGCTTGCACACTGATACTATCTGGTTCAATCGCCGGCGATAAACAAGAAAAAACCACTGTTTGCTCACCGCTACCGCTGATTGGCAAGGTACGCGTTACACTGGCTAAACCTTGATAAATCGTAATTTGTTCGATACTGCTGTTTGTCGCTTGCGCGGTTATTGGCACCAACATCGTGAACCCTGATGCCATCATACCAAGCAAGGATAACGGCAGTAATTTACCGCTACTTTTTAGGGTCAGCGCATCAATTGCAAATATTATTTTAGGTTTCTTATCTGGTATAAATGATAGCGTTGATGACGGTGGCTGCATGATGATTCCTTAAGAGTTGATGCGCTTTTTTTCATCTTATCGGTTTTTTTAGCGCTTTGCTATTCATTCAATCATCCATTCACTTATCGATTCATTTATCATAGTGTTCGCAAGGGTCGAATTTTGCTATTATGACCAACATTCTATTATCAATAATTATGATGCCTTTATGATGATTCATCCTCAGTATGATCCCGTGGCGCTGTCCTTGGGTCCAGTAGAAGTGCACTGGTATGGCTTAATGTACCTGCTGGCATTTGCCGCCGCTTATGGCCTAGCCTGGTATCGCAGTACCAAACGCGATAATTGGACCACCGATATGGTGTCCGATTTGGTCTTTTATGGTGCCCTTGGCGTTATTTTGGGCGGTCGTATTGGTTATGTGCTGTTTTATCAGTTCAGCGAGCTTTTACAAAATCCTGCTTACCTATTAAAAGTTTGGGAAGGCGGCATGTCTTTCCACGGCGGTTTTATCGGTGTCATGTTCGGCATGTGGTTCTTTGCGCGTAAATATAAAAAGACCGCCTTTCAAGTCTTCGACTTTATCGTGCCTTGCGTGCCAACTGGTTTATTATTTGGGCGTATCGGTAACTATATCAACGGTGAGCTTTGGGGACGCGTATCAGACGGTGGCTATAACTGGCTGACCTACTTTCCGCAAGCGGCGGCGTTTGATATGCAGCAATTACAAACCAACCCTGAGCTACAAGAATTGATGCTTGAGGTAAATGGACAGTACTTGCTACCTCGCCATCCATCGCAGCTATACGAAGCCTTTGCTGAAGGTCTGCTGTTGTTTATCTTCTTATGGTGGTATTCATCAAAGCCGCGCCCGCGTATGGCGGCCTCCGCTGTTTTCTTACTAGGCTATGGTATCAGTCGTTTTATCATTGAATTCTTCCGTCAGCCAGATGCTGATCAAGGATTTATTTTATTAGGCTGGATGACCAAGGGTCAGCTATTAAGTGCACCGATGATTATCGCCGGCTTAATCATGCTGATTTACGCTTATAAACGCGGTATTTATGATTGGGGTAAGCAGTCGGCTTATTAAGCCTGAACTTATCGAATAAGACATTTAAAATACGTTTTAATATGCACTTGAACCATGCAAAAGAGCACTTTTATGACCAATAATTACCATAACAGTAAAAACGAGCAAGCCTACTTAGATTTGCTACATTTAGTTCTAAATGAAGGTGCTGAAAAAGGTGACCGTACTGGAACCGGTACGTTAAGCCATTTTGGCGCCCAGCTACGTTTTAATTTAGCTGACGGCTTTCCATTATTAACCACCAAAAAAGTCCATTTTAAATCCATCGTTTATGAATTATTGTGGTTTTTAAGCGGTAGCACGCAAGTAGATTACTTGCAAGAAAACGGCGTGCGTATTTGGAATGAATGGGCAACGGCGGAACAGACTGCACGCTTTAACCGTCCTGCTGGCGACCTTGGGCCTGTTTATGGCCATCAATGGCGCAATTATGGTGCCAGTAAAACTGAGGATGGCAGCTACAACGCTGATGGCGTCGATCAAATCACCCAAGTCATCGAGCAAATAAAAACCAACCCCAACTCACGCCGTTTAATTGTATCAGGCTGGAATCCTGGTGAAGCAGAACAAGTCGCCTTGCCGCCTTGTCATACCCTATTTCAGTTCTTCGTCGCGGATAATAAACTGTCATGCCAGCTTTATCAGCGCTCAGCAGATTTATTCCTAGGTGTGCCGTTTAATATCGCCAGCTATGCACTCTTAACCCATATGGTGGCACAGGTTTGTGGTTTAGAAGTCGGTGAATTCATTTGGACCGGTGGTGATTGCCATATTTATCAAAACCATCGCGAACAAGTCGAATTACAGCTAACACGCTCGCTGTATACATTGCCAACATTGACGCTTAACCCTGATGTGAAAGATATTTTTGCTTTTAAATACGAAGACATTAGCGTCGATGGTTATGAATCACACCCTGCAATTAAGGCGAAGGTTGCCGTATAGCCTTTGTTTGGTTGATGTTCCCAAATAACAAAAGTATTTAAAAAAATAAAGAGGATAGGTTATGAGTTATGCCAACATTGAAGTTGCTCAAATAGCGGCCATCAGTCGCAATCGTTGTATCGGGAAAGGTAATGAGCTCCCGTGGCATATCTCTGCAGACTTACAGCATTTTAAAAGCATGACCACCAAACAAAATGATGGCGCGATACAAGGCATCGTCATTATGGGTCGTAAGACGTTTGAGTCGATGGGTAGCCGACCGCTTCCAAAACGTATCAGCTTTATTATCACCACTCAATTAGATTATGCGGAACAAAAAGGCTTAGAAGGTAGCGAGAAAGCTTATGTCATGCATAATTTAGACGATGCGCTGACGCAAGCAGCTAACCTTGCTCATAGTACTAATCTTGATACCATTTGGGTGATTGGCGGTGAACGCGTGTTTAGCGAAGCCTTAAGGTATACCGACCGTATTGAGCTGAGTCACGTAGATACTGAAATCACTGATGGCGATGCCTTTTATCCTGAGCTGCCAAGTGAATTTGCAGTCGCTAGAGAATCTGAGCAAATGCACGATGAAAAGAGTAGATTGGATTTTAAATTTGTGACTTATAAAAGAAAAGCTTAACTTTATTTAGCACGACTTTTATTCATAAGCTATAGTTAAAACATTTTAAAAACGCTACGATACTGCTTGTATGGTTTTTTTGCAGCCTCTGTCTGCATAGGCACAGCAAGCAAGGAAAAACTATACAAGCAGTATGTGGTGTATCGATATTACTTTTCATAGACTATATTAAAAAGACCGCTATCGTAAAATAGCGGTCTTTTTTTATTATCAACTGATTTATTCATGTAGTACTTTATAAATCGTCTTCGCTAATACTGGACCAATGCCTTGCACGCCTGATAGCTCTTGCTGTGAAGCTCCAAGCAATTGCTGTATGCCACCAAAATGATTAAGTAAGTCGCGACGACGCTTCTCACCGAGTCCCGGAATTACTTCTAGCACTGACGATGAACGACGCTTATCACGCTTTTTACGATGCGCAGTGATGGCAAAGCGATGCGCTTCATCACGAATATGCATCAATAGATGTAGCGCCTTGCTATCCATGGGCAAATCAAGCGGCTCATGATCGATAAAATGTAATACCTCAAGCCCTGCTTTACGTCCTTCGCCTTTTGCCACACTAATCAGCAAGGTATCGCCAAGAATACCCAATTCAGTCAGTACTTCTTTAGCGATGCCAAGCTGACCTTTACCGCCATCAATGAGCAATAAATCAGGCAACGGCTGCTTCTTATAACGGCGTGTCAGCACCTGTTTCATCGCCGCATAATCATCACCACCTTGGATATCATGAATCGCATACTGACGGTAATCACGGCGACGCGAGCCACCTTGGTCAAAGACCACGCAGCTACCGATGGTCGCCTCGCCCATGGTATGCGAGATATCAAAGCACTCAATGCGATCAATGGTACGGTCAGTGACCTCAGCCAAAACATCCTTTAATGCACCAAAACGCGCATGCAACTCTAAATAATCACCAAGTTTGGTTTTGAGCGCATTATTGGTGTTTAATTTTGCCAAATCCAACCATTCAGCGCGGTGTTCACGGACGCTGGTTTTGATGACGACCCTGCTTCCAAAATGGGTCGCTAATGCTTCGCTGACTGCGGTTTGATCTGGTAATTCATCGCTCAGTATAATCTCTGCTGGCAAATCATCGGTCACCTGAAAATAGAATGAGGTAATAAAGGCCGATAAATTATCCGCAAGTGGCTCACTGCTGTCGACATCAGGGAAATAGTTTTTGCTACCTAGCACCCGCCCGCCACGGACAGTCAACACATTGACGCAGGTTATACCTGCTTGGCTGGCAATTGCTATCACATCTGCCTCACCCTGCACGGTATAGACGGCCTGTTTCGCTTGTACTTCGCGCAGCATAGAAAGTTGGTCACGATAAAACACTGCTTTTTCAAAGTCTAATTCCTCAGCGGCGCCTTCCATTTTTTTAATCAGAGCACTATGGACATCACTAGAATCGCCCTTTAAAAAGCGAATGGTATTATTCACATCCTCTGCATATTCATCGGCTGACACCAAACCCACACAGGGCGCACGGCAACGTTTGATTTGATATTCAAGACAAGGGCGCTTGCGCTGCTTAAAAAAAGTATTGGTACATTGGCGCATTTGAAACATTTTTTGCATAAGCACCAGCGTCTCTTTTGCCGCATGTGCCGATGGAAATGGACCAAAAAACCGTCCTTTTTGGTGATTGCCTTTGCCACGCCCATAAGCCAGTCTCGGATAAGGCTTATCTGCTGAAATAAACACGTAAAGATAAGATTTATCATCGCGCAGTAGCACGTTATAAGGGGGACGATGTTCTTTAATTAGATTTTGCTCGAGCAGCAGTGCTTCGGTTTCGCTGCGGGTAATAATGGTTTCGATATTATGAATCCGTGCGACTAACGCGCGCGTCTTTGGATGGTCAATCGTCTTAGCAAAGTAGCTGTTTACACGGCTTTTCAGTGATTTTGCCTTACCGACATACAAAATATCGCCATTTTTACCCAGCATTTTATATACCCCTGGCAAATTTGGCAGGCGCTGAATTAAATGCTTAAGGCGGACTTTTTTATCGTCGACGGGACTCGTCGCGGAGACATTGACCATAGAATTTCGGACTCTTAAGTTAAAGCTCTCAAAATAGAATTAATAATACTATAGTTAAAATACTCTTAGATTAACACACCAAGTGCAACGCTAAATTATATTATAGAACACCTGATTGGGCGTTTTAAACCCTAATCGTTTTCTTGGTCTGTTGTTTAGTTTATTCTCAATGTCCTGTATCTCATTATCAGAGACTTGTCTAAAGTCACAACCC
>NZ_RRYW01000047.1 GCF_014861365.1 Psychrobacter sp. FME6 | reverse complement strand
TACAAAGGGTACGAGCAAGAGATTTATGGCATTTGTCTCATCGATTGATTCGTAAGATTCTGTCACATAATCTATGCTTTGTACTCAACAAAAAACTTGGTAACCCGCCTCTTCAGTTTGAGTTGCTTATTTCAAGTTGAGAGTGGGGTTTACTCTCTACAACTGGTTTGTAAAGTAACGTCAGCTTTTGCAACTGATGTTAATAATACGTAATGAACTACCCACTACTTTAGAAGTAGGGGTTTCTTAGGTAATGCTCATACTTGATACGATATTCTGTATCAGAGGTTAAGCAAATTTACTAAGCTAACCCTGTCGCACCGACAGTTTTTGAGTGTTTAGCTAGTATCAATCCTTGGTTTAAGATATTGATACTGGCGTTAAGGTCGCGGTCATTTTCTTGCAAACAACTTGGACAATTCCAAGATCGCACCGACAGCGGTAATTCAGCTTTCGTTAGCAAGTGACCACAGTTTGAGCAGGTCTTAGAGGATGGATACCACCGGTCTATTTTGACAAGCGTTTTACCGTACCACTCTGCTTTATAGGCCAGCATGGTGGTGAATGACGACCATGAGCTGTCCGATATGGCTTTGGCAAGCTTCCTGTTCTTAACCATACCCTTTACATTCAAGTCCTCTATGGCAATCACATCGTGGTTTTTGATGATGTTGAATGAGAGCTTATGTAGAAAGTCTTTGCGGGTATTGGTTATTTTCTCATAGACCTTGGCAACTTTTATTTTTTGCTTCTGATAATTACGGCTCTCTGACAGCTTGCGCTGATCCGCTTTGGCAACCGCTCTGCGCTTGGCTAAAATCTTTTGTTCTCGCGCCAGTTTGTCTTGCAGCTTTGCTAGAAACTTAGGATTGGCAACTCTACATCCGTCCGATAAGACGATAAAGTCTGTCAATCCTAAATCAATACCGATGTTTGATTGGGTTTTTGGTAGCTCATTAACAATAGTTTCGACTAACAGGCTGGCAAAATACTTACCTGATGGGGTACGGCTGATGGTGGCGCTCTTAATCAAGCCGTTTATTTTATCGGGGAATTTGGCATTGATATGACCGATTTTCGGCAGTTTAACGGTGCTGTCTGTGATCGCTACCGTTCCTTTCTGATTGTTGGTGGTATAGCTGTCTTTAATGCCTTTTTTCTTGAACTTAGGGAAGCCAGTACCACCTTTAAAGAATTTACTGTAGGCAGCTCTTAGGTTTTGTTGAACATTGGCTAGTGCCAAGCTATCGACTTCTTTGAGCCATTCAAATTCTTTTTTGTACTGAGCTGGTGTGTTGTTTAAGGTGGTTTTAGTGGCTTGGTAATAATCAATCTTGTCGGCAAGCATCCTATTCCAAATAAAGCGCGTGCAACCAAACGACTTAGCAAAGAATATCTGCTGATCCTCGTTTGGGTACAACCTGACTTTATAGGCTTTAAGGATTTGCTTAGTCATTATTTACCTTGATCAACGATATATTTTTTAATAACTTCAAGAGGCGCACCGCCAGTCGTGATTAGGCAGAATGATTGCGACCAAAACTTATCTTCCCAAAGCTTGGTTTTAATCTTAGGAAATTCTTTTTTCAATAATCGACTGCTTGCTGATTTATAGGTGTTAATGAATTTACTAATTTCGGTTTTGGGGTGTGCTTTGAATAAAATATGAACATGATCTTTGTCGTGATTCCATTCAACAACATCAATCTTATAATCGGGTGCAATGCGCTCAAAGATAGCTTTTGCTCTGTCCGATACTTCGTCATCAAAAACCTGTCTACGGTATTTAGTTACTAAAATTAGATGGTAATTTAGCAGAAAGACTGAATGATAATTAGTGTCTAAAAGCATTTTATTATAAGGCCTTTATATAAATAGACTGAATTAGATATTTATCATATAATAATAATCACGCAAGGTCAAACGCATTCACCCCACTACCTTAGAGGTAGGGGATTTCTGCGGTAAAATGTTAAATAGAATAGTAAATTGATACCAACCAAGATACAAACAGCAAAAAGCCAGAGTATTATCGACTCTGGCTTGGGGATACAGTGATTTATAAAGCTTATTAATACTAGGGCATATTCAACAGCAAGCCATAAAAACTTATAGCATTAGCAGCCTTTAACTACGATAATCAGCATTTATTTTGACGTAATCGTACGATAAGTCACAAGTATAAACCGTATCACTGGCATCGCCACGTGCTAGGTCGATATGAATGGTAATCTCAGGGCGACTCATTACCGTATTACCCGCCGCCTCCGTATAACTTGGTGCGACGCCACCGTTTTGACAAATCATCACTTCGTCTAGATAGACATCGACCTGCTCTGTATCGAGGTCTTCAACGCCTGCATAACCAACTGCAGCTAAGATACGGCCCCAATTGGCATCACTGGCGAAAAACGCTGTTTTCACTAAGGGTGAATGGGCGACGGCATAAGCCACATCACAGCATTCTTGTGTTACCTTGCCGCCAGTAACTTTTACAGTCATAAACTTAGTAGCGCCTTCACCATCACGTACAATCAACTGCGCCAGACGGACAAACACTTCGGTCAATGCTGTCAATACTGGCTGATAATGTGGATGCTCAATGCTATCAATGACCTCTGAGTTCGCTGCGCCTGTCGCTATCAATACACAGCAGTCGTTAGTAGAAGTATCACCATCGACAGTAATGCGATTAAAAGATTGCTCATTGATGGCGCTTAGCATCTCTTGTAATAAATCAGCAGCGATATTGGCATCCGTTGCCACATAGCCGAGCATGGTAGCCATGTTAGGGCGTATCATTCCTGAGCCTTTTGACATGCCAGTAATGTGATAACTACTCCCAGAAACATCAACTTTTTGGCTGGCAAGCTTAGGAATGGTATCAGTAGTCAGGATACCATTCGCGGCGGCGAGCCAATTATCAGGTGCTAAGTTAGCCAAGGCATCATCTAAACCAGCAATGACTGCATCGCTATTTAACGGCTCACCAATCACCCCAGTAGAGAACGGCAAAACGGTATCGGTAGCCACGCCAGCTTTGTCTGCCAATGCAGCGCAGATATCTACAGCACGGCGCTTACCATCAGCACCCGTACCAGCATTAGCATTACCGGTATTGGTCACCAAATAACGCGGCGAGACTTTAGCAAAGTGCTCACGTAACACTCGCACAGGCGCAGCACAAAAGGCGTTCTTAGTGGTGACAATCGCAGTGGTGGCGGTATCCGCTATTTCAATCAGCACCAAGTCATCACGATCTTTATAACGTACGCCCGCTGCGGTGGCGCTTAATTTTATACCTTTAATAGGATAAATAGTATTAGGTACTGCAACGTTGCCAACGGCCATAGTGAAATCCTTATGTTTTAATTTTTATCATCATTTATAGAAAGAGAGAGACGAACCTATCATTTACTTAAATCAAACGCTGACCAAATTGGTGCATGATCAGACGGTTTTTCCATGGCACGTAGCTCGTAACTGATGCCTGCATCGACACAATTATCGACTAAATCTGCGGTGCACAAGATATGATCGATACGTAAACCGCGCTTAGGCTCATCGTTGAAGCCACGACTGCGATAATCAAACCAGCTGTATAACTCGGTACTCTCTGGATAATGCAAACGATAAGTATCAGTCAGCTCACGCGCCATAAGGTCACTATACCACTCGCGCTCCTCTGGCAAAAAGGAGGTTTTTCTATTTTTAAGCCAGCGTTTGGCATTGACTTCACCAATGCCGATATCGATATCTTCAGGTGCCACATTCATATCACCCATAATGACAAGCGAGCGCCCTTCTGCTTTTAAAGTGTCGATATACTTTATCAAATCGGCATAATAAGCGCGCTTCATCGGAAACTTGGTCGGATGATCTTGGCTCTCCCCTTGTGGAAAGTAACCATTGAGCACATCAATCTCACGCCCTTGCAGCTCGTAGCGTGCATGGATAAAGCGTTTTTGTGCGTCTTCATCTTCACCAGGAAAACCTTTTTGTACAAAAATAGGCGCAACTTTGGACAATAATGCGACGCCGTAATGGGCTTTTTGACCAAAATATTCGACGTGATAGCCCAAACTTTCCACATTTTCAAGCGGAAATTGCTCATCGTGAACTTTGGTTTCTTGTAGCCCCATGACGTCAGGATCGATTGTCTCTCGCACTGACTCAAGCTGATGCTGACGAGCGCGAATACCATTGACATTAAAACAAACAAAACGGGTCATAAACTATCCTATACTGATTGATTGAAATGGGGTTTTGATACGAATATATGAGATACCGCCAAATGTAAGCGACTATGATAACAGACGTAGACCAACCTATCTGTTGCGTGCCTTTATATCTTAAGCTAGAGTAGTTATTATTGGCAGAATTATTAGGGTCTGTATAGAATTCAACCCCTAAGCAACGCTTGGTAGAAAAAGACTTCACCAAATAAAACTTATTAAAATATTGAGCATTTTTATGACAACCACTATCCACAAAAGTACCAACGCAGCGGCGACTATGAATAATGAAACCACACCACTATTTGCGACAGATTATAAGGTGTATATTAACCATACTGATGCGGGCGGTATAGTCTATCACGCCAATCATTTGGTCTTTTTTGAAAACTGCCGACGTGATTGGTTTACCAAGCTGGGTTTGAATGGTTATTTCTTACAGACTGATGCTGGTGACGTGCAGCACTTCGTCGTAAGCCAAGCAGACTTACAATACAAAAAAGCCATTCTCTTAGATGAAGTTATCAATGTGCGCATCGATAAAGTCGAGCTAAAACCTGCCAGTATTATATTCTATCAAAGCATCCATCGTCATACAGCAGATAACAATGCCAAAACTAGCAACAGCTTATTAAGTAGCACCAAAATTGTCATTGCCTGCGTACAAAACCAAATTAGACCAGAATCGATATCTAAAGATAAAATCGGTAGCAACGATACTGGCGCTACTGCCACCCCCATGCGCCCCATCCGTGTACCACAGACCCTACGCACCACTATCGAGCAAGCGATAGCACAACATATTGCTGAGTAATTTTTCAAATCACGGCCTAAAGATGAACAACCGTTTATTGTTACAATGACGGTTTTAGTGTCCACTCCTTAACCTCTAAATACATTCATTTATAGCTATATTGTATGTACTGAGCAGTACGCGCATGTTAATAGTGTATTTACATAGATTCATGCTAATGTATTGCTTAAATGTATCATTTTATACTTAATACATTATTTTTAGTGATAGGTAATCAGTAAGAGATCTTATTTAAGCGTATTTTCTAAAATTCACTCATTAGACTTTCACACTTTTATCATTCATCGCAACTGAACGAAGTAACAAAACTTAGCGGTCCGTCAATAGATAAGGATATTATCGCTCTCAGCGGCAAACGATTTACGTCAGCGCTGATAAGTTTTATTGACACGGATATGGCTGCTTTATTACACAATCCCACCCTATTTAGAACTTCAAGGACGCTGACATGACGCCGAACAAACCTTGGCTTGCCCAATATCCCAATGGTGTACCTAAAACGATCAACCCAGATAAATATGGCAGCATCATGGAGCTGTACGAGGAGTGCTTTGATCGCTTTCGTCTGCATCCGATGAGTATTTGTATGGGCGTTACCCATACCTACGATGATATTGATAAAGCCTCACTTGCCGTTGCAGCATGGCTACAAGCGCAAGGGTTGCCTCAAGGCAGTGTGGTGGCACTCATGATGCCAAACGTACCGCAATATTTGCCGACAATGATTGGTATTTTGCGTGCTGGTTACGTTTGTACGCCTGTTAACCCGCTATATACCGGTCGCGAGCTCCGTCATCAACTAAATGATTCAGGGGCTCAAGCTATATTTGTGGTCGACAACTTCGCTCAAGCACTCGAGCAAGTCATTGAAGAGACCAATATCAAACGTATTGTCCTATCAAAAATGGGCGACATGATGGGTCTGAAAGGTATTCTAGTGAATACCATCATCCGTCAAGTTAAGCGTTTAGTACCTAAATACAACCTTAATGACCCTAAATATGACGTCACCAAATTACCTGACGTGCTCAAAAAAGGTAGAAACCTGCCTTTCCAAAAGCCAAAAATGACTTTGGATCAAAAAGCCTTTTTACAGTACACCGGTGGTACGACGGGGCTATCAAAAGGTGCAATTTTATCTCAGCGTAATATCGTCGCAGCTGCTATGCAATCAGAAGCATGGACACGGCCTATTACCTCAGAGATCAACGAGGTTTATATCAATATGGTCATGGCGTTACCGCTGTATCATATTTTTGCCTTTATGCTTAGCTCACTCGGTATGCGCTCGGGTTATACTTTTATTCTGGTACCTAATCCACGTGACATACCAGGGTTTGTCAAAACATTATCAAAACAGCCGTTTCATATTTTCCCTGCGGTTAATACCTTGTTTAAAGGGTTGCTGGATAATCCAAACTTTAAAGACTTGGATTTTAGCTCATTGCGTATCTCACAAGCTGGTGGTATGGCTGCGACAGAGCAAACTGCCAAACGCTGGCTTGAGACGACAGGCTGTGCCATGATTGAGGGCTGGGGTATGACTGAGGGTGTTGCCGTGGGTACAGCCAACGTCGTCACTGATCGTAAGTTCAACGGCACTATTGGTGTTCCCGTCCCTAGCGTAGATATTGTTATTATTGATGACGAGGGCAATCGCGTTGGGGTCAATCAGGCAGGCGAGATGTGCGTAAAAGGCCCTAACATCACCTCAGGCTATCTCAATAGAGACAGTAGCGACGACTTTACCAGCGATGGATATTTCCGTACTGGCGATATCGTCAGCATGGATGAAAAAGGCTACTTTAGACTATTGGACCGCAAAAAAGATATGATTCTGGTCTCAGGATTTAACGTCTTCCCAAATGAAGTTGAATCGGTCATGCTCGATTATGAGGGTATTATTGATTGTGCGGTGATTGGCATTCCTGATGAGCGTCAAGGCGAAACAGTCAAAATATATGTTATCCCTGCAGACAATAACGTGACCAAAAGCGCTATCAAAGAGTTTGCATTAGACAATATGACGGGCTATAAATGCCCACGTCATATCGAGTTTGTCAGCGAGCTACCAAAAAGTAATGTGGGTAAAGTACTGCGTCAAAAACTCCGCGAAAAACACATGGCAGATAACCCTCAATTCTAAATGATATAAAACCTATATCGTAACAAGCGCCTTACATAATATGTGAGGCGTTTTTTCCTTAACCCCTTGATGCCTAACTGAGAAAAACGTTCATTTCAGCTTACCAAACATCCTGTCTTCTCTATTTTGCAACATATATTCTTTGGTTTATCAAACTTAATAATAAACTATCAAGTTCTTGTATGAAAATAACGGAATCAATGGTAATTATGTTAATGTGTTGCCAAAATATGTCACTTAGTTAAAATATCATTATATAGAGGTTACCGTATTTCAGCAGTCTGTGAATAAATGGGATAGCACGCGACAATCCATTGCCCTCAAAGCGATGACTGGTATTGTTGACATGGATGTGACTACTTTCTTATAAAACCTTAACTTATCTCAACATTTAAGGACGCTAAATATGACAGTAGATAAACCTTGGCTCGATCAGTACCCTCAAAACGTACCAAAAACTATCAACCCTGATCAGTATGAAAACCTCATAGAGCTATATGAAGAATGCTTTAACCGTTTTCGTATGCACCCAATGACTATCTGTATGGGTGTCACTCATACGTATGGTGATGTCGATAAAGCCTCTCTTGCCATAGCGGCATGGTTACAAGCGCAAGATATTCCCAAAGGTAGCGTGGTGGCAGTTATGATGCCAAACGTACCACAATACTTGCCGACGATGATTGGTATTTTGCGTGCTGGCTACGTCTGTACCCCTGTCAACCCGCTATATACGGGTCGCGAATTGCGTCATCAACTAAATGATTCGGGCGCTCAGGTTATTTTTGTGGTCGACAACTTCGCTCAAGCACTCGAGCAAGTGATCGAAGAGACCAATATCAAGCGTATTGTCCTATCAAAAATGGGCGACATGATGGGACTAAAAGGTATTTTGGTTAATACCGTTATCCGTCAGGTTAAGCGTTTAGTGCCTAAGTATAATCTTAATGACCCTAAATATAATGTTACTAAATTTCCTGATGTATTAAAAAAAGGCAAAAACCTACCTTTTAAAGCACCAACAACCGCCCTACAACAAAAAGCTATTTTGCAATACACTGGTGGTACGACAGGGCTATCTAAAGGGGCTATATTGACTCAGCGTAATGTCGTCGCTGCCGCCATGCAGTCAGAAGCCTGGTATCGCCCTGTCACTTCAGACATCAATGAAGTGTACATCAATATGGTCATGGCGTTACCGCTGTATCATATTTTTGCCTTTATGCTCAGCCTTTTGGGCATGCGTTCAGGGTATACCTTTATACTGGTACCCAACCCACGCGATATGCCTGGTTTTGTCAAAACGTTATCCAAACAGCCGTTCCATATCTTCCCTGCGGTTAATACGCTATTTAAAGGACTACTGGATCAACCAACCTTTAAAGATTTAGATTTTAGCTCGCTACGTATTTCACAAGCTGGTGGTATGGCTGCCACTGAACAGACGGCAGCTCGCTGGTTAGAAGTCACTGGCTGCCCGATGGTTGAAGGTTGGGGTATGACCGAAGGTGTGGCGGCTGGTACGGCCAATGTCATCACTGACAGAAAGTTTAACGGCACCATAGGCATACCAGTACCTAGTGTCGATATCATCGTCGTAGATGATGAAGGTAACCGTGTAGGCTTACATCAAGCTGGCGAGATGTGTATCAAAGGGCCAAATATCACCTCGGGCTACCTTAATAAAGACAACACTAATGATTTTACCAGCGATGGTTATTTCCGTACAGGCGATATTATCAGTATGGATGAAAGGGGTTACATCACCCTACTTGATCGCAAAAAAGACATGGTTTTAGTCTCAGGATTTAACGTCTTCCCGAATGAGATCGAATCTGTCATGCTGGATTATAAAGGTATTGTTGATTGTGCGGTAATTGGCATTCCTGATGAGCGTCAAGGCGAAGCGGTCAAAATATATGTGGTGCCTGCAGACAATAACGTGACCAAAAGTGCTATCAAAGAGTTTGCATTAGACAATATGACGGGCTATAAATGCCCGCGTCATATCGAGTTTGTCAGCGAGCTACCAAAAAGTAACGTGGGTAAAGTGCTGCGTCAAAAACTACGTGAAAAACACATGTTAGACAACCCTCAAGCTTTATAGCCTCCAAAACGATAAAAGCCCTCCACATGTGATGTGGAGGGCTTTTTTGATCTTATTTTCCGCTTACTCTAATGCCAATATAGTCGTTCTAATTTAAAAATAATACAGTGTTGCTAACTGACTTTATTCACTATTTGTAATGGCAAATGCTTCATTGCTTGACCGACGATCGACCACGGTAAACTTGGCACACAAGCTTCCTCTACTCCAGCTTCAATCGCTGCAACGATGGCTTTGGTGCCCGTATCTGCATCCACTTCAAATGGTAATGGTTTGGCATTGGTATTGATTTCGGTACGGATATAACCTGGATAAATAGTAGAAATCTGAATCGGCAGTTTGGTTAACAACATATCAGCACGAATGCCTTCCGCTAGATGAGCCAAGCCCGCTTTACTCGCCCCATAGGCTGTCAGATGCTTAGGCAGTCCGCGCATCGCTGACATGCTCGATATCACCACCAGATGTCCACTATTTTGAGCGCGGAAAATATTCATCGCTGCTTCGCACTGTGCCAATGCTGATACAAAGTTGATCTCAACCGTACGGCGGTTAGTATCAAAGCGGCCTTTGCCAATACGGCGGCTATCACCAATACCCGCATTAACCACAACACGGTCTATATGGCCAAAATCACCCACAAACGCATCAAACACTTCAAAGATCGCCTCATAATCGCTGACATCTAGCACGCGATACTCGATACGAATATCAGGATATTGTGCCGACAATTCTGTTTTCAGCCCTTCTAATCGCTCAGTACGCCGCGCACAAATGGCCAAGTTATAGCCAAGCTTAGCAAATAACCTTGCCATGCCCTCGCCCAATCCTGAGCTAGCACCAGTGATTAAAATCGTTTTGCCATGGCCAATCTGCTGCTTATTCAAGCCTTTTAGATAACGCGCTGGCTGTATGGCACCAAATAATTGATCTTTACTTTTAATAGCCGTTTTTGCCACTAGGCTCATTAACTTATGTTGCATGAACTGTCCCTTATTTCTCCATATCGATATCAAGATAGCGCGAAGCCTCTCGTTTGTCTATCTAGCTTTGGTATTATTTGAGCTGATAATGCATTCATTATAAATCCTGATGATAGCGGCTCTGACGATAAACGTCATGACTAGATATTTATATCAGAACTGTATAAGTAGCAGCGTTATTTGAGTTTGACTATAGTCAGTCTTTCATAAAATAAGTACAAATATTATAACGCGCTACTGGGATAAATTTCCCTTGCTTGCTGTGCCGGCGCAGACAGAGGCAGCGCAAAACTTATCCCAGTAGCACTGTATTTGTTTTATAGTGGATCGACTATACATAAGAGCTTATTAAAAGACGTGGCAAAAAACTGCCCGTTATTTTAACGCCATGTCACAAAGCGTTTGCCTTCAGCGAATAAATGACTATATTCATTTAAAGACAATAATCGTGTACTTTGCTCCTTGAAAGTAATAGACGTTACGCCAGTATTGACCAAGCTTTTATTGAGCTGATAAGCGGTTTGGCTACCCTGCTGTAACAATTGTGCAGTGATAGCTGCGATGATGCCGCCAGAAGTAAAGACTAGCACGGTACTATCTCGCTCTAAACCCATCTTTGCCACTTGCAAGCGTACTTGTTCAAGCGCCAGCGTTGCCCGCTCATTAAACTGTGTCCAGCTTTCGATATAATCATGATCATTATCACCGGCATGCCAGCGCTGCATGGCCTGATCAAACAGCTCAGCCAAACGCGTCACTGGTATATTCACTTTAGCAAGCTCAGCTGTGATGGCTCCTTTACTAGCAAAGGCAGGATTAGACTTGATAAACACGTCTTTATGATTAAACTCATCAAATTGTGGCAGCACATAGCTGTCTGGTGTATTTAGGTCGATTGCAGATGTGCTAGGTATATTGCTATTGGCGTCAAAAGATGACTGATAACGCTCCCAAAAATGACGGGCCGAATCCTGCTGCCTGACCAAGCTGCCAGTAAAAATAGCATCGATTTGGCGCTGAGTAGTCGCGTAGTGCTGACCCAGCATTTGTGCCTGTTGCTCACCAAGCTCTGAAAGCTGATCGTAATTTTCTTGACCAAATGAAGCTTGACCATGACGTGCTAAAAGTATGGTTGTCATAAAATACTGCCTTATCACTGATATTTCTTGAATTTTACTTAAACTATTTATTCTTCAGGCTTTTGAGTGGTTTGCGCAAAATAGCTTTTTGGCAAAATACCTTTAATAACAGTTTGTACGGAGTTTGGTAGCTGTTCAACGGTGGCAGCATCGACGCCCATATCTTGCAGATGCGGCTGCACATGACTGGTAAATAGCGCCTCTCCTTCATACTGAGCAATCAGTTTAAGACATTTGGCATGTAGTACATGGACGATAATCCAAAAGTTCTTAAACGCTGGATTGGTGGTTTGTTTATGATAGTAGCGATAATAAATTTGTTGAACGATACCCGCCAGACGGAATAGACCAAAGACCTCATAAAAAGTCCAATTTTCTATCTCTAACCCCGTCTGCTCAAGATAATAAGCAACAACTTCATCGCGGGTCATCATACCCTTTAGGTGAGTTGGCTGACGGCGTGACTGCTGCATGATGATATTGTCATCTTCTTCAATCCAGTACGCTAATGCGCTACCCAAATCCATCAAAGGATCGCCAAGGGTCGCCATCTCCCAATCAAGGACGCCAATGACTTTGGTCGGATCGTCAGCTGCCAAAATCACATTGTCAAAGCGCCAATCGTTGTGTATGACACAGGTTTTACTATCAGCAGGTGTATGCTTACCAAGCCACTGCCGTACCAATGCAAAGCTTGGCACGTTAGGGGTTTTGGCTTTGACATAGCGCTTATCCCAGCCACTAACTTGGCGCTCACAGTAACCATCGCCGCGACCCAGACTCACCAAATCAGGGTGTTGTTTGTAATCCACTTGGTGTAGCTCCACCAAAGCATCGATGACATTGGTACATAACTTACGTGTTTGCTCGGTATCTAAATCAACCCCTTTTGGTAAATTGGCACGAGGAATAATACCTTCCATACGCTCCATCACATAAAAATCTGCACCGATAACGGCTTCGTCAGTACACAGCGCCACCATTTTTGGCACATAAGGATAAACATTTTCTAGCGATTTTTGTACCGTATATTCGCGCACCATATCATGCGCCGACTTGGCTTTAGTGCCTTTTGGTGGACGACGTAAAATCAGGTCTTGGCTGTTATCCAAGCTTTTATTTTCATATTGTAAGCGGTACGTCCAGTTAGAGGCACCACCTGAGAATTGCGTTACGGTAGGCGCGCCTTCTATCTCAACACCTTGAGCTCGTAGCCATTCACTGACGGCTTTAGCATCAAGCTCCTCGCCTTCGCGAACAGCGCCCCCTTTATCCAGTACTTTATCTGATATTTTATTATTATTTTTAACATTATTAGCAGTTGCCATGAGACATTCCTTATCTTGTGGTTATTGTTTAAGATTTAAAAATCCACTATCAAATATTCGATAGTGAATTTTCATCAATCTTTTTTAAACTTGTTCTCTATTTAATACCATTCACAAAAATTAGAGTAGCAAGGAAAACGAGTGAAAGTACTACGCTTTGTAGACTAAACGAGTTTGACACAGCTAATCTTACTTCTTGGGTTTGGTATAAACTATAAGCTCAATAACATTCTATAATTATGATTTAGCAGGTTTCGACGGACGTTTAAAACCCTGACGCTTTAATTCTAATTTGGCAATCATGGTTTTATGCACTTCATCGGGACCATCTGCTAAGCGTAGCGCCCGTGCTTGGGCAAAGAAGCTTGGCAATAATGTATCTTGGCAGACACCCATGCCGCCATGGATCTGAATCGCCATATCGACCACTTCTTGCAATACCGTTGGGGCAACGACTTTAATAGCAGAGATTTCCGTTAAGGCCGCTTTGGTGCCTTGCGCATCCATTTTTTGTGCGGCATATAAAGTTAATAGGCGTGCTTGATCAATTTTGATACGAGCGTCAGCGATACGTTCAAAATTACCGCCTAATTGAAGCAATGGCTTACCAAAAGCGGTGCGCTCCATGCCGCGCTTAACCGCCAATTCTAATGACTTTTCAGCAGCCCCAATACAACGCATGCAATGATGAATACGACCTGGCCCTAAGCGACCTTGGGCAATTTCAAAGCCCATACCCGGCCCACCGATAAAGTGACTAACTGGCACACGTACCTCATTAAAACTGACTTCGCCGTGACCATGCGGCGCATCGTAATCACCGAATACTTTGAGCATACGCTCGATATTGACGCCCGCTGTTTTTGCTGGCACTAAGACCATAGAGTGCTGATGGTGACGGTCTTTATTTTCATCGGGGGTATATGCCATGACAATCAACACGTCAACCGCTGGATCACCAAGACCCGATGACCACCATTTACTACCATTGATGATAATCTCATCACCTTCCACGACAGCCGTCGCTTGCATATTGGTCGCATCACTAGAAGCCACATCAGGCTCAGTCATACAAAACACCGAGCGCGTTTTGCCTTCAAGTATCGGCGTCAACCATTTATCCTGCTGCTCTTGTGTACCATAGCGCCATAACAATTCCATATTGCCGCTATCAGGCGCATTACAGTTAAATACATAAGGCGCTAATAAACTACGACCAGTCAGCTCAGCAATCGGTGCATAATCAGTAACCGACAGCCCTGCACCCAACTCATCATCAGGAAGGAATAAGTTCCATAACCCCGCTTCACGCGCCTGCTTACGTAAGCTCTCATATTTTTCAGGCCACTGCCATGTTGTCCAGTCACCATCAGGATTTTGCGCTTCACGGTCTTGCCAGAACTGCGCTTCTATTGGTTCAATATGGGTTTCAATAAATGCTTTAACTTTGGCGTGCATGGCTTGACCATGTTCTGTGGCCGTAAACATTAATGTATCGGTAGACATAGCTGACATCCTTTTTCTTGCTGGTTGTTGATTATCTTCATCAAATTTTTTACTAAAACTTGATGAGACTCTTATAGTGTACGTACGTATACTCTTTTTGGTATGCCCCATTTATAACACAGCAAATATGAATAAACAGCAAAAAGGCGCGACCCGCTAGGACACGCCTTTTACAAAATACAAACAATGCATCATACAAACCAAAGATGCTCAACGATTAATAAATAAGCAATATATAGCCGATTCAATTTAAAAATTATAGCAGCGGCACGTTAATATAAATAACTCGCTTTTATCTTTAACGGACTATAGTTCGGTAAAATAAAAGCGAAACGATTATAGAACGATATATATATCATTATTTTAGAATGTTTAAGCGGCTATTCAGATCAACACGCATCAAAGCATCTGGTAGCTTATCAATCGCCATATTTACGGTGGCTTCTGCCGCTTGTGACAATCCCAATTTTTCGGCTAGCGTTGGTTTTTGGCGTGAATGTAGTGCATAGACTTCGTTGTTTTCCATTCGTTCTAAAATATAGCTGTCCGAAGTTTGCAGACTATCAATTAAATTGAGTTTTAGCGCGTCTTCACCATACCAATGCTCTCCAGTAGCCACTTTATCGACATCTAATGCTGGACGGTAAGTATTGACAAAATGCTTAAACAACTCGTGCGTTTGCTCTAGCTCTTCTTGATATTTGGCACGATCCTCAGCAGCATTTTCGCCAAATACAGTCACGGTACGTTTATAGTCACCAGCGGTAAACATTTCATAATCGACATCATGATTTTTGAGCCATTTATGGAAATTTGGTAATTGTGATACCACTCCGATAGAACCAATCACGGCAAATGGAGCAGCGATAACGTTGTCTGCAACACAAGCCATCATATAGCCCCCACTAGCCGCAATTTTATCCACGCAGACGGTTAATGTTAGACCTGCATCTTTTAGACGTGCCAATTGTGCCGCTGCCAGTCCATAACCATGAACCAAGCCACCGCCTGACTCAAGGCGCACGACGACTTCATCGCCTTTATTGGCAGTGCCAATGAGCGTACTTATTTCTTCACGCATATGCTTAACCGCCGAGGCTTTCATATCGCCATCGAAATCAAGGACGAAAACTTGTGGTTTAGAATTGTGCTTTTTTTTCTTATTCTTGGTTTTTGCTTTTAGCGCTTGCTTGGCTTTTTTAGCCATCACTTTTTTGAATTGCTTAAGCGCCGCTTTACCTTGAGTTGCCTCCATCAGGTCTTCACGACGTTGTTCTTGATTTTTATTTAGATGAATAACGCGTAGCTCAACAGGGTTTTTAGTAGGATGAAACAGCATCAGTAGTATTCCTTGAATGGTGTAAATAATTTTAATAGCATTTTATTAGTTATCTTGATATGTGCCCAGCGACCTCTATTTTCAAGCAAAATGCAGATATTTACGCCAAGGCAATTGTTACTGAATAAACTCGTCGGTATCGAGGTACTTTTATACTTTGATTGGGCTGCACTGACTCCTAAGGTTTGATTGGACTCCGCTGGTTGTATAACAAAGGCAGATTAGGCATAATATGCGTTTACATCAAATTTTCTGCAGCCAACGTGATGACCATTTGTCTTAATCGCGTTGTTTGTGCTTTTTTTGCAAATAGCTTGAAACGCGCAACAATGGCTGCATATTGTACTTCGAATTGGGCTGACAACTGGATAACCTTATTATGACGCAAAGCACTATGACGCATAGCGAATACCGAGACGAATATTGCGGAGCCGTAACCGAAAGCTTAATTGATCAGACTATTAGTGTCGTGGGCTGGGTACATCGTCGTCGCGATCACGGTGGCGTGATTTTTTTAGACATGCGTGACCGCGCTGGTATCTTACAGGTCGTTGTTGACCCTGATACCCCAGAAGCTTTTGCCACTGCTGATGCAGTACGCCCTGAATACGTACTAAAAATTACAGGCCGTGTACGTCGTCGTTATGAAGGCACCGAAAACAACAATATGACCAGCGGTCAAGTGGAACTATTGGGCAAAGAGATTGAAGTATTGGCAAAGTCTGAAACGCCACCATTCCCTTTGAATGATGAAAACACCACAGTATCAGAAGACTTGCGTCTAAAATATCGCTACCTTGATATGCGTCGTCCACAGATGCAAGAGCGTATGGTTTTCCGCGCTAAAGCCACTTCAGCGATTCGTCGTTACCTAGATGACCATGGCTTCTTAGATGTTGAAACCCCTATTTTGACCAAAGCCACGCCTGAAGGCGCACGTGACTATCTTGTGCCTTCGCGTACACGCCCGGGCAACTTCTTTGCTTTGCCGCAGTCGCCACAGTTATTTAAGCAATTATTAATGATTTCAGGTTTTGATCGCTATTATCAAATCGCTAAATGCTTCCGTGACGAAGATTTACGTGCTGACCGTCAGCCAGAATTCACCCAGGTGGACATTGAGACTTCTTTCTTAAATGAAGAAGAAATCATGAACATCAACGAAGGTCTTATCAAACATCTGTTTAAAACCATGATGGACGTTGAGTTTGCAGACTTTCCGCGTATGACTTATGCTGAAGCAATGCGTGACTATGCGTCAGATAAGCCTGATTTGCGTATTCCATTGAAATTGGTCGACGTTGCTGACTTGATGAAAGACGTTGACTTTAAAGTATTCGCGGGCCCTGCCAATGATCCTAAAGGTCGCGTCGCTGCCCTACGCATCCCTGGTGGTAGCTCGCTTAGTCGCAAGCAAATAGATGCTTATACCAAATTTGTCGGTATCTATGGCGCGCGCGGCTTGGCTTATATTAAAGTCAATGATGCCAGCAATATTAACAACGGCGTGGACCAAGAATCTGGTCTACAATCACCGATCATCAAAAACATGACTGATGATGTATTGGTGAGTTTGATTGAACGTACGGGTGCAGAAAGCAGTGATATTATCTTCTTTGGTGCCGATAAAGCCAGTATCGTCAATGACGCCATGGGTGCACTACGTCAAAAGATTGGTCTCGACCTTGAAATGACTACGTGTGAGTGGGCGCCACTTTGGGTCACTGACTTCCCCATGTTTGAAGAAACGGACGACGGCAAGTGGACATCCATGCATCACCCGTTTACTAAGCCTAAAGGCTCAGTTGAAGAATTAAAAAACAATCCAGAAGCCGCCCTGTCGATTGCTTATGACATGGTCTTAAACGGTACCGAAATTGGCGGTGGTAGTTTGCGTATCAACACGTTTGAGATGCAGCAAGCAGTGTTAGAAGCGCTAGGTATTGGTGAAACTGAGGCCGAGGACAAATTTGGTTTCTTATTGGATGCACTCAAATTTGGTGCGCCGCCGCATGGTGGCCTAGCCTTTGGTTTAGATCGCTTGATTATGCTGATGGTCGGTGCAGGCTCTATCCGTGACGTCATTGCATTCCCAAAAACTAAGACAGCTGAGTGCCCATTAACGCAAGCACCTGCTGAAGTTGATAGCAAGCAGCTACGTGAGCTTGGTATCCGTGTGCGTGAAAAAGTACAGGCTGACGCCAACAAGCCTGCTCAATAAATGGTTGAATAATGCGCAGATATTTTTTACAGTGCAGGTTACGTGATTCGTCACCATGTGAATGGTTATGAATCCGTATCATATCTTCAAAATCGTGCCATTGTCTGTCTTGCAGATGCTGGCACGTTTTGTTGCGTGGGTCATTTTAAAGATGCCTAACGCCAGTATCATGCGCACAGTGAATACTAATATCGCACTGATTGCTCATACCTTGCCTAATTTGCAAAAACAAATCCTTGTCAAAGACATTATTTACCATCAATGTTTAACCAGTATTGAGTCGATTAAGAGTTGGGCGATGCCACCAGAATGGAGTATCGCCCAGATTCGTGATGTGCATAATAAAGACATTTTATTAGAAGGACTTGCTAGTCCTAACGGCATGCTGGCAATCGTTCCACATCTGGGAACGTGGGAGATGATGAACGCCTGGCTCAATCAGTTTGGTTCACCAACCATCATGTATAAACCAGTCAAAGGTGATATTACCAACGACTTTGTGCTACAAGGGCGGGCGCGGCTCAATGCGACTTTAGTACCTACCGATGGTAGCGGGGTCAAAGCCGTTTTTAAGACGCTTAAACAAGGGGGGTTTAGTATTGTATTACCTGATCACGTCCCCGACCCATCAGGTGGTGTCGTCGTACCCTTCTTTGGTGTTGAGACGTTAACCAGCACCCTCGCCTCCAAACTGGCTAGCAAAACCAAATGTGCACTGGTGGGCTTATCTTGTATTCGCCGTGACGATGGTCGTGGCTTTGATATTTACTGTTATAAACTTGATAATCCAGCACTTTATGACCGCAACGCCGAAATCGCTACTCATGCGCTTAATAAAGCGATGCAGCATATGATTAAAGACAATTGCAGTCATTATATGTGGGGCTATCGACGCTTTAAGCACATACCCACTGTAGGTAATCCTTATACGGCTGATAAAACCCTCTTAACTACTTTTATTCGCAGTAATCAGGATAGGCATTCTGCTCACAACCAAGATAGTGCTAACGATGTACCTCATAACAATGAATGCAATGAGCAATAACCGTACAATCAATTAAGCGTTTAGAGATATCGCAAACAACAGCTATGCTAGTATTGGCTAACTTTTTAATCTTATTCATCAGTCCTTCATTTACATCAATATGAGTGCATTATGGCAACTGACGTAACCAACCCTTTACCGACAGACCAAACGCCAGCAGGCATCCATATGTCTGAGCAGCGTTATATCATTTGTATGAAATGGGGCGATAAATATGGTCCTGAATACGTCAATCGCCTTTATAATATGGTCAGTCGCCATCTTACTTTAGACTTCCAAATGGTATGCTTGACTGATGATAGCGCGGGTATCGACCCTAATGTCGCTTGCTATCCTATACCTGAAATGGATTTACCCGCTGGGCCTGAGCGTGGCTGGAAAAAGCTCACGACTTTTAAGCCAGAGTTATATGATTTAAAAGGTGTCGCCTTATTCTTAGACATCGATATCGTTATCGTCGATAATATTGATGCTTTTTTCACTTATAGAGCTGAGTATGAAGACAGCGTGGTCATTATTCGTGACTGGAAAAAGCCATGGCGCATGATTGGCAATAGCTCGGTTTATCGCTTTAATATCGGTATGGGCTCCTATCCTAATTTGCTCGCAAACTTTGAGCGCAACTTTGAAACCATTCGTACACAGGTTCGTCATGAGCAGGCTTATCTTTCTAACTATCTGCGTGAGCATCACCATTTAGAGTACTGGGATAAAAACTGGTGTGTCAGTTTTAAATATCAGTGTATGGCGCCTACTCCTTTGAATTTTGTACGTGCACCGACGTTACCTGAAGGCGCAAAAATTGTTATCTTTCATGGTGAAATTAATCCACCAGACGCTATCAAAGGCGGCGGCGGTAAATGGTATCGTCATGTCAAACCAAGTCCTTGGTTGCAGGAATATTGGGTGTAATTGAGTCTTTGAGATATTCGGAGCTAAACATGAAACGACCTCCTGCTGCTACCTTTAATATTGACAATCGAAGTATTTCTATTCTTGCTTTTGATGCCAACGAAGCCGAGCAAAATCTCCACCGACAAAGGGTGAATATTATTGCCTCTGGTCCATCTATTGCCGATTTGACATTTGCAGAATTAGTAGATACAGCGACTATTTTTGTGAATGGGAGTATTAGCTTAACGGCTCAACACAACTTTACCCATATAGTCGGCTATGTCATTAGCGATGCGCGTTTTGTTAAACACCAGCCAAATATTTTAAATAACTATTACACAGGTCAGCCTCTCTATGCCACTTTGGCAGTGCTTGAAGCATTAGCAATCACTCACCCCAGTCTCATAAAAAAATACCATAGTGCGATGCGTATTATCTATCCTGCAGGTAGGCCGTGGGCTGTGAAAACTAATAAGTCTTGGTTTAGTAAACTACTATCAAAGTCACTCTCACGTAATAGAAAAATATCGCTATCGATGTTGGCTAATCAACCCAACTTTGTTATCAATACGCAGCATCAGCCTGCGCCTATCGGTTTGTCTTTAAATGTGACGCATGGTTTTATAGAAGCAGGCACGGTTGCTTACGTCGCCGCCCAGTTGGCTTTCTCACGGCATGCCAGCGAGATCCATTTATATGGAATTGATTTATTGAATAATGATCAACCTCGATTTTATGAGAATAAAGATAACAGTGCGCCTTGTAAATTAGACAAGGCTATTACTGATCGGATTGTGCCGTCTTTTGATTTACTAGGACAAACCTATAACGATCATGACGTAAGCGTTGTTAATCATTCGCCCGTATCAAAAGACTTGTTTAATAACTTAGAGACAAATTAGCTTTACTTCAGCACAGTTATAAATTTATAAAAACTGTGCTTTCCATTTTTTTATTTCACACCAAGGGATATTTAATTCAGGTTGCCATTCTTCTTCTATTAATCTATCTAACTCCTCTACTCTTTCTCTTCTAACAACTGGTAAATTAATATCTTTTTGCATCTCAATAGCACGATTATCCACACCGATAATAATTGAACGCTTTGACTTTTGTAATGCTCTTATTCCTGCATGCAACCGTGTACCAACATAATCCACTTCGCCATTTTGTAGCAAAGTATCAAATGCGGCTAACGACTCCTCCAATATTAAAATATCATTTATTTCAGTAACACTATCAGAGCCTAGTTCTTCTATAAGGTAGCTTCTATCTTTTGAACCTTGAGGCCAGAAATATACATGTTCATATTGCTTCTTTAAAATTTTTATAATTTTCTTATCTAATTCAATATCTTTTCTATAATCTGTTAGTGTAAAAACCACTGTACCTGATTTAGCCTTTGGTATAGTAGACAAATGATTATCATCTAAGCCCCATAATGTAGGGCAGCCTGTATTGATAACGTTATGAATACCACATAATGCCAACTTTTCTTTAGTATAATTATCTCTTACTGAGTGCAATATGTCTTTACGTAAAGCATTTCTATAGAATATTTTAGCTCGTAATTTTGTTTTTTTTCTATAATTATTCCAACCTACTCCCAACAATATCGCTGGTTGCATCTTAAAACCATCAAAGAAACTTATAGACCATTGATTTTTTACAGCTTTAAAACGCCAAGAACCTCTTAGCAAGTTAGTACCGCATACGAAAGCTAACGAATTTATCCAAGCTCTATTCAGCTCTTCTCTCGTCAAAACTTTATGTGTTGCAAAGTAATCAAATATCTCGTCTTTAAACATATCATTTAATTCTCTTTTAGCGGCTTCCATTATAATATAGTCGCCGATATTTAATGAGCCTGTCGCTGTGTCATATACGGTTATCATATTTTTTATTCAACTCTCTACTGTAAAAAATTTATATAATTAACGTTCTTATCAATTACTTATGCATCATTTCTTTGAATAAAATCGATATGTTTTTTAGCAATTTCGATTGGAAGTAACGATGTGTCAAATGGAGAAGAAAACTGTTTAGGGTCTTCCATAGCTTCTGATATTTTTTTAGATATAGCCTCTATATCGTTGACAGGCATTAGATTACGTTCAGGTAACATTTCTCGTGGTCCTGATTGACAGTCGGTGCTTATAACAGGTGTACCAAGTGCCAAAGCTTCTGAAATAACCATCGGCAATCCTTCTCGACTTGATGTTAATACTTTGAATTTAGCATGTTTTATATATGGATAGACATTTTTCTTAAAACCCAATAAAAAAACATTTTCAGTTAAATCTAAATCATGTATTAACTTATTTATATCATCTTTTCTTTTCCCTTGACCCAACAATAGTAGCGGCATGGATTTATTAGTTTTAGCATATGCTTTTAATAAAATATCATGCCTCTTTACTTCTTTAAAACTTCCTACGTGAATGATGTAATTTTTATACTCAGGAACAAACGCATCCGCTAATTTCTGAATTTCAGACCTATCAATTGGATTGTTTATCGTTATAGTAGGTGTAATTTCTCCCAAACTATTAATAAAATCATTTTTTACGCCATTGCTTACATTCACACAAGGATGACTAGAGTATATTTCTATTAACCGCTTCTTAACGTTTTTATCTCCATTAATATCGTATTGTAATGAAATAGTATTATGATTAATATTAGCAATATTAGGTAGTTTACTATAAGACATTATGGTATCTGGATGCCTTAAATTAGATAAAACAATATCCGGATGACCAATATTACTTAAAATATACTTATCAAGTACGCGAGCAAATATTTTATAGCGGCGCAGCTCGCCAGGAATGAGTTTATAGGGCTTAAACCTAATCAAATGATAATTTAAGTTAGGATTTAAGTCATATTCTACTAATGGCTTAAATCTAACAATATGAACCTCATACCCAAGTTCATAAAACCCTTGTCCTAATGTCAGCACAGAGCGCTCAGCGCCGCCACCTTGCAGACAATTAATGACCAGTACAGCGATTTTTTTTTGCTGACTCATAGATAATGACCTATTTGTAGATATAAAATATGTGCACTTTTTTAACGATTAAACATTTTAGCAAAAAGTGATTTTGACGCATTTGGGCGAGTGATTTTATTGCCCGAATAACGACGATGGGTTTTTTGTCCAAAATCACCAAAGGAAGTGACGCGATAATCGGTGGTGTGTCAGAAAGTATGCTGAAGAAATAAAGGAGGGTGACAGCCAAAGCAAGATGATATATTTGAGGTTATGAAGACACAAA
>NZ_RRYW01000259.1 GCF_014861365.1 Psychrobacter sp. FME6 | reverse complement strand
ATCAGGTGTTCTATAATATAATTTAGCGTTGCACTTGGTGTGTTAATCTAAGATAAGAAAAACGCTCCCACATTTCGGTAAAAAATAACGGACGTAACGGCTTGGGGTGTCCCATAAAACCATTGTCTAACGCTGCCAATTCAGCAGCGCTAGCCTCCGATTTTGACTCTATACTCATAACTTTATTCCTTTAAAGACCACTGTTGTAATGACTAAACGCCTAATTCTTCCGATAAGCGGTCATATAGGCGCATTATTGTTTCACTTGGTTATAACCAAGTAAAGAAAAAGTTATCTAGGGCGTGTCATCAATTAAGCCAAACGACACAAGAAACTAAGTGAATGG